>CALGLY010000626.1 GCA_937959095.1 uncultured Saprospiraceae bacterium | reverse complement strand
TGCGCCTTCTATTACAATCATGCCAGCAAGGAGGGAAGAAATGCCAAGTCCAGCTTCCTGTATAGAAGAACGGATGCTCATAAAACTTCCTCTGTTTTCTGGTTTCACGACGGAAGTGACCATAGTAAGTGCAGGGACATTGCGCCCGCTCGATACAATGAAATAGGAAGAAGTAGCCAGCAAGGTAAAAACTAAACCAGCAGGCTGTAAATTGGTGACCCAAAAGATAGAACCTAGCGCAGCCACGCTAGCAATAGTAAAGATAAGCGCGTGTCCATATCTATCCGAAAGACGACCAACCAGCGGCAACAAAACCGCAGAAAACAAACCACCTGCTAGATAAATATAACTAATTTCATACGCACTCAAGCCGACATTCAATTCCATATAGGGTGCAATGAAAGGGATGATGGTGAAATGTCCCAGAATCAGGACTAGATTGAAAAGCAAGGCGAGGAGTTGGTTTTTATCGTTCGTAATATTACTGATAGCTTGGAAAAGTTTCGGTTTTTGTGTTGCGGTACTGATGTGTTTATCCATAGCAGGAACAGCGAAAAAAATCAAAGCGGTCGTGAAAATAGAAAGGACACCAACTGCAAAAAATGGAAAGCGCGTACTAAATTCGGCAGCCAAATAAATACCAAAGGGAACGCCCACCACCGAAGCTGCCGAGAATGCCGTCATCACAATGCCCATTGCGCGTCCGCGTCGTTCCAGCGGAATCGTATCTGCAACAATAGAAAAAACTAAGCCCGATAAAATACCTCCAAACGCCCCCGTGAAGGTACGTGCCGTGAGAAAAAGCAAGTAATTATCCGCGAAATAGCAAGCAAATGTCCCGATAGTGAAGCCAATATAAAGTAGAAACAACGCCTTCTTTCGATCAAAGCGATCAATAAATAAAGAACTTACTAAACCCATCACAAAAGCAGCACCGGCATAGACCGATACAATCAATGAAAACTGTTTCGGGCTAATATCGAATAGCTCCATAAATTGCGCCCCAAGTGGCATAATCATCATAAAATCAACGATGTGCGTAAATTGAACAATGGCGAGTATGAAGAGTAGAAGGAGTTCATTGGGAACAGACTTTTTGGGTGTTTTATAGTGCGCTGGTGTGCTATTCATAGTGGTAGATAAACGGTAAGGATTGTGTGCAAAATAAAAACAGGATGCCAGTTACTAGCATCCTGTTTGCTATTCAACACAGGTATCCTTTGGAGAGTTCACGCATAAAGCGGTTTAATCACAAAGCAAAATAATCGGTTCGGTCTCTATTCGATTACTTTCATTTCCTGCTTGGTCAATAATGTAAACGGTATAGATTAACGTATCCGTAGGAAAGGCTCTAGAAGGTTGGCAAGGATCTTCTCCATTTTTATCATCATAAATGCAGCACATCCCGAAATTAGTGGTGAGAATATCAAAACTAATTTGTCCAGAAATCCCATTTCCAAGCCCTAGACTCGGTATAAACGGCACACTCACCCGCGAAGGCAAATCATTACGATTGTCGATATAGACGACATTGTTTTGGAACTCCCCTTCGGAAGGCGCACCTATATCGCCATCGCCATCGGTATAGGCAATTCGGATAGTGAGCGTATCAGGTTGCGCGCCTGCGCTACCTTGCCGCACCATTGTTTTATTCAGTCCGATATATTCTATTTCGGGTTCGCTTGGGTATTCAGGTGGTTGTAGGCAAGCTTGTAGGCTGCAAAAGCCTAAGAGGAGGATTAAATAAGATGGATATTTCATAATATTGAATAAGTCTATTGTTTTTTCTTTTCTACTCTAATAAGAACGTTTCCATAGCAGAAACCGTTATTTTGGCGCACTAAAAATAGTGTTTTATGCCGAAAATAAGCATTCAAAGCTGGTTACTACTAGCTGTTTTAGCCATCATTTGGGGTAGTTCCTTTATTTTAATGAAAAAAGGACTGCTTGTGTTCTCTTCCAATCAAGTGGCAGCTTTGCGTATTTTTATTGCGATGCTTGGCTTATTGCCCTTTGTGGTCTATAGTTTCAAACGTGTGGCACGCAAAGATTATGGCGTTTTGGTACTCGTCGCGCTCTTTGGTAGTGGGATGCCGCCTTTTCTATTCACTTATGCTCAAACCCAAATCAGTAGTGCTTTGACGGGGCTTTTGAACGCAATTACACCGCTTTTTACCTTTCTTTTCGGCTTATTGATTTGGCGATTAGTATTCAAATGGCAAAAATTTGTAGGCGTTGTCATTGGGCTTGTGGGTGCAATCGGGCTGATTTTATTTTCTGCCCCGCTAGAGAGTGGAAGTAATAATTGGTTTGGTCTTTTTGTGATTTTAGCTACAGCGAGCTATGCTTTGAATGCCAATTTGATAAAACAATATTGTCAAAATATTTCGCCTATTGCCATCAGTACGATTGGGTTTGTATTCATCGGACCACTTGCAGGCGTATACTTATTTTCGACGGATTTTTTAGAAATTATGCGTACGGATCCAGGTGCGAATCAAGCCTTATTTCTGATTTCTATTTTGGCCTTAGTCGGCACAGCACTCGCGAATATTCTCTATTTTCGCCTCACACAACTCACCGACGCGCTTTTTGCCTCTACGGTGACCTATTTAATCCCCATTGTAGCGATTCTTTGGGGTATTTGGGATGGCGAAACCGTAGATTGGACGTATTTTATCGGAATGTTGTTAATTTTATGCGGGGTTTACTTGACGAGTAGGAAATAATTTGAAGGAGTAGACATAATTAATATTTGTATAGATGAAAAAGCGAAGAACACGTCAACATATCATTGAAGACCTAGGGATGAATCATATAGAGCGACAGTTTTTACTTGCAGGTCATTCTGTACAGCGTATTTATCGAGATTATGGTTATGATGCTAATGTCTTTACCTATAATAATAACGGGGAGGTTGAAAATGGGATGATTTTGATTCAACTAAAATCTTCTGACAAACCTAAAATTTCTGAAATACATCAAGCCATAGAGTTTTCGCTTTCCAAGCGTGATTTAGAACTTTGGTTAATGGAGCGCGAAATGATGCTTTTAGTATTTTATGATGCTAGTCTTGAAAAAGCATATTTTGTTATCTTGCAACAGTATTTTCGTGAAAACCGTTTGACATTGCAGGATGTTAATAAATATATTCAAATCCGAATTAATCTATCTGACGAATTAATTCCTGAAAATATTAAGGAGATACAACAAATTAAGAATGCATAATGACAGATCTAAAAATAACATATCAAGAATTAGATGAAGTGCTGCATTTACTTAAATTTTCTAAGAAAAATGATGGAAAGGGGCATATATATAGTTATGCTCCTTTGGATGCAGTCATCAAAACCTGTAAACCTAAGTCATCGGAAGACGTGGTGAATGGCGGAATCTTGTCGGGGCATGCCTATATTTTAGAACAAAAAGGTGTGATTACGAAAGCGAATGTGCTTTATCGTCTAGTAGAAAATCAACGGTTTATCAGAGAAAATGTATTGGTATAAAAACACTATTTGAAACCTCAAATAGTGTTTTGTAAATCACGGATTATCAAATAACATACACGTTTGGCATACAAGACTACAATTCCGTTTTTCGCAATAACATTGGATTTGCCCACGGGCGGCTATGTTTCCATGCCCTTAAATGATATGGAAGCAATGCGCCTAAATGAGCCAATGCATCGCTTGATGGGGCAATTTATAGAGCAGTTTCAGCAGAAGGTATTGGATAAGGGGAAGTTGCTCCAATTGCTGCATGAATATCAAGAAGGGAACTTTCGGAAAGGCGATATAAATGTCAAGTTTCCTGCGGCGAAAGATGGTTTGCGTTATCCTGCGTTTAGTTTGAATTATGGCTATTTCTATAAGCCCGTCGAAAAAGGATTTTGGGGTGTAGTGCCTGCTTTAGCCTTGCAAGCCTTCGCGGAAAGTTTGTGGGAATTGGAAGAAATGCTAGAAGAAGCGATCAACCTCGAATTTGCTCAAAAAAAGCGACTCGCTGCCGTGCAACGGATTGTGTCTGCGATATGGTACGAAGATATTAATCTGCATCAAGATGAAATGCTTCTACGTTTTCCGACTCCTTCCGAAATTGAAAATGAGGACAAAGAGCATGGCGAACGCCTATTGCCGCAACTCGCAAAAAAACTGGCTTTCACGAAGCAAGTAACCTACGGACGCAAAACCGAACTCAAGCAAGTGCTACGCGCGATGCGGAATGATTTTAGCAAAAATGTATTGCTAGTCGGGGCATCGGGGGTTGGAAAAACGGCTTTGATAGGCGAATTGACAAGAAAAATAAAAGAAGAAAAACTCGGATTAGAAATATGGCAAACCAGCGCAGCAAGCATGATAAAAGAACTCATGCGTGAAACGGGCTGGCAGGATAATCTTGGAAAACTATGCAAAGAACTAGCCGAAGAACCACATAAAATTCTCTTCGTTCGCAACCTCATGGAGTTATTTGAAGTGGGGCAATATGCAGGGAATTCGGTGAGTGTGGCGGCTTATCTACGTACCTATTTGAGTAGGGGAGAAATCACGATGATTTCGGAATGCACCAAGGAGGAATTGGCACAAATAGAACTGAAAAGTCCACAATATATCTCGCTATTTCACATCATTCGCCTGGAAGAACCGAAGGATGATTTGGAGGAAATTATCCTTCAAAAAGTAAGCGCGATGGCGACTGCTAAAAAGGTAAATCTTTCGCGCGAAGCAGTGAAAGAAAGTATTCGCTTGCATCGTCGATTCACGCCTTATTCGGGATTTCCAGGAAAGCCGATTCGTTTTATAGAGAGTCTTTTACTCGCCAAAACTGCGAGTGGCGAAGGCATTAAGAAAGAAATAGCAATTAGCCGCGCTGAAATTATTCAGTATTTCTGTGAAGAAACAGGCATGCCACCTTTCATTGTCGATCCTGATATTCCGATGGATGTCTCGAAAATTATTGGAGGTTTCAATCAGCAAGTATTCGGACAAAAACAGGCGGTGCAGCGCGTAGGCAATCTTTTAGCAAGTATAAAAACAGCCCTGATAAAAAGCGGAAAACCGATTGCTTCTTTCCTATTCGTCGGGCCGACAGGTGTAGGAAAGACGGAATTGGCAAAGGTATTAGCGGAGTTCATGTTTGCTCGTAGAGATCGCATGATTCGCTTCGACATGAGTGAATATTCGACGAATTATGATGTGATGCGCCTCATCGGTTCGGTAGGTGCGTCGGATGGCATACTGACGGCTGCGGTGCGTCGCGAGCCATTTGCGGTCTTGCTTTTCGATGAAATAGAGAAAGCACATTCTAGCTTTTATGATTTACTGCTTCAAATCCTAGATGCTGGTCGCTTGACCGACAATCGGGGTAAAGTAGTGAATTTTTGTAGCACGATTATCATTATGACCTCCAATATCGGAGCGAGTCGCTTGCAGCAAGGGCGTGTAGGTTTTGGAAAAGGCAATAATGACACAGAGGTTATTGACCACTTCATGGGCGAAGTAAAGCGGCATTTCCGACCTGAATTATACAATCGTATTGATGAAGTGATTCCTTTTGTTGCCCTCACCAAAGAGACCGTTCGACATGTGGTCGATAGAGAAATAGCACTCTTGCGAAAGCGCGAAGGCGTGCAGTATCGGAATATGAATTTAACGATTTCGGGTGAGGTGTTGGACTATTTAGGCGAACGAGGCTATGATAGCAAGTATGGCGCACGACAATTGCAGCGCGCGATTCGCGAGGAGTTGATTATTCCCTTGTCTTATCGTCTGAATTTGGAGGAATATGATGATGAACTAGAAATTGCGATTAGTTCGCAGCCAAAGCAACCAATAGCGATAGATTTGAAGGTGAAGCCAATGGGTGTGGAGACCTATGTGCAGCAATGGGACGCAATTATGCAAGCGGATTATGCGAGTGATTTGCGCCGTTCGATGCAGTCGCTACAAGATGGCGGTTATTACTTAAAGCTGGAGAATGAACTGGAAGAGTTGGAACGCCTAAAGAAGAAACAAGGCGTGAAATTCTGGGAGAATCCGCAGCAAGGCGCGCGCTATACGAATCTAATGAATACATCCTCGAAAACCGAGTCTTTGCGCGCAGAAATCGAAGAGTATGAAATGGATTCCGCGCTGGCTTGCATGGAGTTGGATGATGCCAATAATGCCCCCGATGAAGAACTTTTGAAAGCTTGGGAAACGCAATCTTTTGATCTAAAGGTAGAATTATATACCCGCCTCAATCTAAAATCGAGCCGCTGTTATTTAGGTATTTATGGGCGCAACTTTGACTACTTATTAGACTTCTATCTTCGTCTTTTTGAAGGAAAAGAGTATACCTACGAAGCAGAAACCATCTGGTTTCACGATAAGCACTACAATATGGTGCTGCAAGAACGCGAGCATAATGAAGACTGGGATAAAAGCATCGTGCCTTATCTAAGAAAGGACTACAAAGCAGGCGCGAAGGACAATTTCAAGCCACCTGTTGCCAATGCTAGTTTGCATGGTATCGAGTTTTTGATAGATGGAAATTGTGCTTATCTATACCTAGCATCCGAGGAAGGCATACAACGCTGGAAAATGTCGCAGCAGCACGACCAAAAATATAAGGTAGAGGTCTATGATGCGCCGAGGGAAACACCACTCAATATTCATCGGAAAATATTCTATCAGAAACAAGCGGTGAAGCGCATGGTAGAACCGAACCGCCTAAAAGACCCGTCCCTGCGCTTGGATAGAGAATATAATCGCGGAAAAATGCTTGATTTGATTGTGGAACAATTGGACGAACATTTTAAGAAAGCGATTGATGAGGAGGTGTTGTAGGGGATGATAAAGCTTTCTTGGAAATACACTACTGATTTTATAGTAATAAGTTTAACCTTTTTAGTATAATTGGGACGATATTCATTTTTTAACCACTAAAATTATATCTGATGCCATTAGATTTATATTTGACAATGTTTGCTAATATTGTCGTGATTTGGCCAAATTAGCCTTTAGGGTCAAAGGAAATTCTGCTTTTATTAATTAGAACGAGTTTTATCTTTGACCCTCTTCCATTTCGTTAAGTCCTTTTCATACAAAACCACACAAATCCCTCTCGCTTGCGCTTCATAGCGAATCTGCCAGTCGGAAGCT
>CALGLY010000625.1 GCA_937959095.1 uncultured Saprospiraceae bacterium | reverse complement strand
AATGCAAAGACACCGTATTCTGCATCTAAAGCAGCGTCTGACATGATGGTGCGTGCCTACATGCAAACCTACAAAAATATGGATATTGCCATTACCCATTGTGCCAATAACTATGGGCCTTATCAATTTCCTGAAAAGCTTGTTCCTGTTGTCGTATTAAAGGCACTAAAAGGAGAAAGTATTCCTATCTATGGCGAAGGGAAAAGTATTCGCGATTGGTTATATGTAGATGATCACGTGGATGCTCTATATGCCGTGTTACTAAAAGGACGTATTGGTGAGACCTATAATATAGGAGGAGACAACGAGTGGGTGAACATCGATTTGGTGAAATTGCTCTGCCGTATTCTCGGTGAGATTCGACCAAGAGAAGGCGGTGGAACTTATGAAGAACTCATAGAATTTGTTACGGATCGTCTGGGACATGATATGCGTTACGCGATTGATGCTACAAAGTTAAAAGAAGAATTAGGTTGGGAACCATCCTTACAATTTAGAGCAGGTTTAAGTAAAACCATAGACTGGTACTTATCAAATCAAGAATGGCTAGATAATGTAACCTCAGGTGCTTATCAAAAATATTACGAAGATCAGTACGCAGCCGCTTAATTTTTTTGAAAATCATAAGGCATATAAAAGATTTTACTTTTATATGCCTTATATGATTGAAAACCGAACACAAAAATGAAAGGAATAATACTAGCAGGCGGTTCAGGAACGCGCCTATACCCAATTACGAAAGCAATCTCCAAGCAACTAATGCCCATCTATGATAAGCCGATGATTTACTATCCGCTTTCGATATTGATGCTAGCAGGAATTAAGGATGTCCTCATCATCACTACGCCACATGATAGCGAACAATTTCAGCGATTGCTAGGCGATGGATCAGAACTAGGTTGCAATTTTCAATACGCTGTGCAGCACGTTCCGAATGGACTTGCACAAGCATTTGTTATTGGAGAAGAATTTATAGATGGTGATGCGGCAGCTCTTATTTTAGGAGATAACATCTTTTATGGGTCAGGCTTGTCAAAGTTACTACAAGAAAGTGCAACTATTCAATCAGGTGCGAAGGTATTTGCATATCCTGTAGGTGATCCAGAACGTTATGGAGTAGTAGAATTTGATGAAAATTATCGTGTTCTATCTATAGAAGAAAAGCCAGAGCAACCAAAATCGAATTATGCAGTGCCAGGTTTGTATTTCTATGATAAGGATGTGGTAGAAATTGCTAAGAACATTGCACCATCTGCAAGAGGAGAGTATGAAATTACAGATGTGAATAGAGTCTATCTAGAGAAGGGAAAACTCAGTGTAGGCGTTATGGATAGAGGTACCGCTTGGCTGGATACAGGAACATTTAATTCCTTAAGTGATGCAACAGAGTTTGTGCGTGTAATAGAGCAGCGGCAAGGAATGAAAATCGGTTGTATTGAAGAGATTGCTTACCGAATGGGCTTTATAGATGCGAAGAAACTAGAAGAAATAGCACAACCTTTGCTGAAGAGTGGATATGGAAAGTATCTAATTCGAATTTTAGAATCAGCGAAAATTTAAAGATGCTTTGTCGAATATTTAACTTAGGCAACTGATAAGAAAAAAATAACTAGCTTAAAATGGGCTAGTTTATTTTGCGAATTGCCTAAATGACTTCTTTGTTTGATGGTTGAATAGTAGCCAGCCATTTATACTCGCTAAAAAAGACGAAAGGAGATAATAAATTATAACTTGAACTATTAGGCTTATATAATGGTATTATTTAGTGCCCCTTGAAGAAGACTAAACGGTCTTTGTCTTTAAATATAATAAAAAAGCATTATGTGTGGAATAGTTGCCTATATTGGAAATCGTCAAGCGTATCCCATCCTGATAAAAGGTTTAAAACGACTAGAGTATAGAGGGTATGATAGCTCTGGAGTGGCTCTTTTGAATGACAAGAATCTTAATATATATAAGAAGAAGGGTAAGGTAGATGAATTGGTTGCTTTTGCAGAGCAATTCGATACCACTAGTACTATTGGAATAGGCCATACTCGCTGGGCTACACATGGTGAACCCAATGATAAAAACGCACATCCTCATTTTTCGGGAGATAGCAACCTTACTATTGTACATAATGGAATTATAGAAAATTATGATATCCTTAAAACAGCCCTTGAGCAGCAAGGGCATGTTTTCAAAAGTGATACAGATACAGAAGTATTGATTCACTTAATTGAGGAGATTCAACGATCTGAAAACCTTTCTATAGAAGAGGCCGTAAGGGTTGCACTTACTAAGGTAGTAGGAGCTTATGCAATTGTAGTATTAGATGAAAAAGAACCAGATAAGATTGTAGCGGCCCGAAAATCTAGCCCCTTAGTTGTTGGAATTGGAGAAAATGAGTTTTTTCTTGCGTCCGATGCTACACCTATCATCGAATATACGAAGAAAGTAACCTACTTGAATGATGAAGAAGTCGCAGTAGTACATCGAGATGGTACTTTCCAAATTAAGAATATTCAGAATGAAAACTTAGAACCTTCTTTTCAGTATCTCGATATGCAAATCGAGTTGCTAGAAAAAGGAGGTTATGATTACTTCATGCTCAAAGAAATCTTCCAACAACCCCAAACCATATCAGATTGTATGCGTGGTCGTTTAAATGCGAATGAAGGCTGGACGACACTCGGTAGTGTAGAAAATAATATCGAAAAATTCCTGAATGCTGATCGTATTATTTTTGTGGCTTGCGGTACATCTTGGCATGCTGGTTTAGTAGCAGAATATCTTTTTGAAGAACTTGCTCGCATTCCTGTAGAAGTAGAATATGCTTCGGAGTTTCGGTATCGAAACCCAGTTCTTACAGAAAAAGATATCGTTATAGCTATTTCACAATCAGGTGAAACAGCAGATACTTTAGCAGCCATCGAGTTGGCAAAAGAACGTGGAGCATTTGTTTATGGAGTGGTGAATGTGGTAGGCTCATCCATTGCACGAGCTACAGATAGTGGCTCTTATATTCATGCAGGGCCTGAAATTGGAGTAGCTTCTACTAAAGCATTCACTGGTCAATTGACATTGCTGACGATGATGGCACTCAATTTAGCATATAGAAAAGGAACTATTTCGCAAGATTATTATCGTCAAATGGTAGTAGAATTTAGCACGATTCCTACTAAAATAGAAGAAACTCTAAAATACAATGATAAAATAGAATTTATAGCTGAGCAGATTAAGGATAGTACAAATGCACTTTATCTAGGGCGAGGGTATAATTTCCCAGTAGCATTAGAAGGCGCACTGAAACTTAAAGAAATTTCTTACATTCATGCTGAGGGCTATCCAGCCGCAGAAATGAAGCATGGACCGATTGCGCTTATTGATGAGATGATGCCCGTAATTGTGATTGCTACGAATAAGAGTGCTTATGAAAAAATAGTAAGCAATATACAAGAAGTAAAAGCCCGCAAAGGCTTTGTAATAGCAATTGTGACTGAGGGCGATAAGCATATTCAAAAAATGGCTGATTTTGTAATAGAGATACCAGAAGTAGAAGAAATATTTTCTCCTTTAGTTTCTTCTATTCCATTACAGTTGCTCTCTTACCACATAGCAGTGATGCGAGAATGTAATGTAGATCAACCACGGAATCTTGCAAAGTCGGTAACAGTAGAATAAATAATACTGAACTTTGTCCAAAGGCTAGTAAATAATAATACAAGAATAAGTTACTTTCAAAGGAGTAACAGTAGGCAACGTACAAGAATAAATTAGACATTTTATACTTGTACGTTGCCTTATTCTTCTTCTTTCATAATGAAGGATTCTGTAAATTAAAGATATAATGGCAGCAGATGCTGTACAATACGAAAATCATTTAGATGAAAAGGAAGCACGTTGGTTTGCTGTTTATACACAATATAAACGTGAAAAATTAGTACATAAAGCTCTTGTGGAGAAGGGAGTAGAAGTATATCTTCCCCTTCGTAAATTTACACGTCATTATACCCGAAAAACGCGTGTAGTAGAACTTCCCCTTATTAACTGTTACATCTTTGTCAAAATCACAAACGCTGATTACGTTAAAGTTTTACAGACGGAATATGTATTAAGTTTTGTGAAATTTTCTAAAAATTTAATATCTATTCCAGAAATTGAAATTGATATTCTGCGTCGAGTAATAGGTGAAGGAAGCCTACTTAATATCGAAAAGGATACCTATAACGTAGGGGATAAAGTAGAAATTATTGGTGGCGAATTGACAGGGTTAAAAGGGGAATTGGTGGAAGTAGAAGGGCAAAAAAGAATGGTAATAGCATTAGAAAACTTAGGCTATTCCTTACATATACAAGTAGCTCCTGAATTATTACAGCGAGTTGCCTAAGCTAAAAGAAAGTCTTAATAATTTGTGACATAATTGTTAAGTATAATTTATTCAAAATTAAATGTAAAAGAAGTGTAGTAAAATGACATTTCTTTTTCTTTCTTTTGCGGCAGTCTACCTTCTATTTCTATAGAAGGAACGGCTATTTTACTTATTAGAGTGTACACTACACAAACACATAAATACCTTAAGGCTTTAAGTCCTATGCGACTTATCGGAGGCGAAGCCCTATCTTATTGGGAATTGATATTCAAAAAAATAAATTTATGAGTACTACTGCCTGCTATTTATGTGGTGAAAAAAACTATTCACTATTACACGATAAAGGTAGAAATAATAAAAAAGTCAATAATTTTATTTGCGAAAATTGTGGTTTTGTGATGATTTTGCCAAGACCAGAAACTGACTTTTTTGATGCGCAATATAAAGACAGTAATTTCTCTAGCGAGGCACGCGGCAGTATACGCCCCGACCGAAAGAAACTACATCATACCGATGAACTTGCTGAACCACGCTACCGTATATTACATCAATACGATACGGCTTGGATGCAAGCAGGAGCAACCGATGCTCCAAAACGATTTTTAGAAGTAGGTTGTGGCACAGGCAGTTTTCTTCGACTTATGAAAGCAAGTGGCTGGGAAGCAGAGGGCATTGAACCTGATGGGCAATACACCACTTCTGTGAAAGCAGATTTCGACCTTAAAATCACAGATGCATATCTAGAAGATTTTGAGGCAGAAAAACAATATGATCTTATTGGCACATTTCATGTAATAGAACACGTGCCTGATCCCAATACTTTTCTCCAAAAATGCCACGCACTACTCAAAGATGGTGGCCGCCTCATGATAGAATGTCCTGCAATTGATAAAATATATGGAGATTCTATAGATTTCTTTTTTTGGGATGTACATATTAATACGTTCTCTAAAGAAACCCTCACAGCTTTTCTTCTGAAACATAAGTTTAAGATTTTAGAGACAAATTGGCACGGCAATTTCATCAATATTCTTTGTGAAAAGAGTAATGAACAAGGCGATTTCGAAACGCATTTTGAAACTGCGGAATACTCGAAAAAGCGAGTTGCTACCTACACAACGTCTAAAAAGAGTTTAGCTGCTAAGTTAAATCGAGGTATCTCCCTCTTTAAGGATGAACCAGAAGAAACCTTTGGGAAAGCTACCCGTCGCGCGAAAGAATATATTGGGCAACGGATGAATTTGTCCTTATTAGAAGAAAAGAAATCGAGTAAGGATACCTTAACCCACATTGCGAATTTCACGACGAGTAATGCAGGAGATACCTACCTACCCGTTATTCTACGCGATTTATTCAACTTGTCGAGTGGTACGGGATGGAAACGCCAACACGCTCATAAAGTAGTGGATGCGGCAGCGGTGAAAAGCTTCAATCAAACCAAAGGCCTTATCATCGGTGGTGGCGGTTTGTTTTTAAAAGATACCAATGCTAATAACCTTAGTGGTTGGCAATGGAGTTGTAGTATAGAAGACCTCCGAAAAATTGATGTGCCAATCGCGCTTTTTGCAGTAGGATACAATCGTTTTCGAGGGCAATCTGAGTTTGCGCCAATTTTCACGGAGCATGTACGGCTACTTACAGAAAAATCGACGATTATTGGTTTACGCAACTATGGGAGCATCGAAAATGTAAAGCGATATTTGCCCGAAAACTTACATAATAAAATAGTATTTCAGCCATGTATGACAACGCTTTCGAGCTATATATATGGCGAAAAAGCCTTAAGAGAAGCAGGAACGCCACCTTTCGTAGCGATTAATTGTGCTTTTGATCGTTCCAATTTAAGGTTTGGCGATAAAGTAGGCGAAAGCCTAGGGAATCTTGCACGTGGCTTGAAAGAAGTTGGGAAACTAGTTCCTTTAAAATATTATTCTCACACGCCTGCTGATGAAGCATTTCTGCCCTTCTTAGATAGTTTTGAAGTCCATTATGAATTGGTGAAACTCTATGAAAAATCACCTCGTACTGTCTTGGATGCCTATCGTGCACCGCTCGTTACTATTGGGATGCGCGGACACGCACAGTTGATTCCTTTTGGTTCACAGCGTCCTATCATTTCTATTATTTCGCATAATAAATTGCGCTATTTTCTTGATGATATTGGCGCACCAGAATGGGGCATTGATATTCAGGACAGCAATTTGGCAGATGTACTTTCTGAAAAAGTAGCTTATATGCTTTCCAATCTTAGTAAGGTAGAAAGTGAAGTGCAAGTAAAACAAAAAGTACTTTGGGAACGTACTCAAGAAAATGTCACCACCATAAAAGAAGCATTTAGCATATGAAAACATATATCGAACCATTCATTATAGCAGAAATAGGTTGTAATCATAAAGGTGATCTGGAGCTTGCCAAAGAACTTATTAAGCTTGCCAAAGAATGCGATGCAACTATTGCGAAGTTTCAGAAGCGCACTCCAAAGGAGCTTCTTACTGAAGAACAATACAATACGCCACATCCAGTACCTTACAATTCTTATGGCAATACTTATGGTGCGCATCGAGAATTTTTGGAATTTAACCAAGCGCAACATGCAGAACTGAAAGAGTATGCGGAATCTATTGGTATAGAATATTCCACCTCGGTTTGGGATGTAACTTCTGCAAAAGAGATGGTCGCGTTTAAACCCAATATGCTAAAAGTGCCATCTGCTTGCAACAACCATTTCGAAATGCTAAAAGTATTGCGCGATGACTTCAAGGGAATTGTACATGTTTCTTTTGGCATGACGACGCATGAAGAAGAAGAAGCCCTAGTTTCTTTTTTTGAAGAGACGGGGCAAGCAAAGGATAGATTGGTGGTGTATAATTGCACCTCGGGTTATCCAGTGCCATTCGATGATATTTGTTTATTGGAGATCAATAGAATACGTGAAAAATATGAGGATCGAGTGAAAGGAATAGGCTTTTCAGGGCATCACCTCGGTATTGCAATAGATGTGGCAGCTTATGCGCTTGGAGCGTGCTATATCGAGCGACATTTCACTAAAGATCGTACTTGGAAAGGCACTGACCATGCAGCTTCTTTAGAGCCTGCAGGTATGCAAAAACTTGTTCGCAACCTCAAAGCTACCCACAAAGCATTACAATATAAGCCGCAGCAAATCCTTGAAATAGAGGAGGTACAGCGCAAAAAGTTGAAATACCGTAAAGACTAAAATTCCAATAAGGAACGTGCGCGAAATAAGTGTGTAATTTAGGGTAGGTTATTTTGGTCTTAGTTTTTGCTTTAATGAAGGATAATTGTTGATACTTTGACTGAATTAAAGTGAAAAATAAGGGCAAAAGAAGCAGCCTAAATTGTGCAATTATTTCGCGCACGTTCCTAAACTATTATCCATTTGGTGCTTTGTTTGTCAATAAACAACACGCGCCCTTAGTATTTAACATTCTCTGACAAACTAGCCCGTTCGCAGAGCAGGTGGGTTTATCAGAGAACCATATTTAATAAGAATATTGTCTACTATCGCTTTTCTACCCGTCCGTTGTGGCAGCAAATCTATTCCGATGAAAAACATCAAGTTGTTTCATGGAAAGCCGCTGATTTATTGGAATTTAAGCGCATTGCAAACTGCCAAGGGGATAGATAAAATAATAGTAGCTACGGACTGTGATGAAATAAGCGATTGTGCTAAAAACTTTCAGTTTGATAAGGTCGAAGTGTATCGACGAGCGGCTGAAAATGCACAAGATGCTTCCTCTACCGAGTCGGTAATGCTGGAATATATAGCATATGCTGGTCTAAAAACGGAGGATAAGTTTATGCTCGTTCAAGCGACCTCGCCTTTCACACAAGCACAGCACTTTGAAGAAGCTTTGCAGCAACTCGATGAATCCGATGCAGATTCTTTGCTTTCTTGTGTCGAGTTTAAGCGATTTCTTTGGAATAAAAATGGAAGTCCTCACAATTACGATTATCAGAATCGTCCACGCCGACAAGATTTTGAAGGCTTCCAGCTTGAAAATGGCGCGTTTTATATCAATAGTGTCCAAAATATAGTGGCGCATAAGAACCGACTAAGCGGAAAAATAAGCGTATACGAAATGCCTTATTATACGGCGCTGGAACTAGATGAGCCCGAAGATTGGCTTATCGGGGAGGCACTTATGGCGCATAAGCATCGGGAACAAAACCCACCAACGGCAGCAAATATTAAACTATTTGCTAGTGATGTAGATGGTGTGCTGACGGATGCCGGAATGTATTATTCGGAGAAAGGGGATGAATTAAAAAAATTCAATACACACGATGGCAAAGCGTTCCAATTGATGCGAGAACGGGGCATCAAAATAGCGATTATCACTTCCGAAGATACTCAAATGGTTGCTCGGCGTGCAAAGAAACTCAAAGTAGATTATCTATTTCAAGGTAAAGCACATGGCGGAAAATTGGAAGCGATAAAGCAGATGTGCGAACAAGAACAAATCACGCTTGAAGAGGTCGCTTATATCGGGGATGACATCAACTGTAAAGAAGCTTTGGAGCAGGTAGGTTTTGCTGCTTGCCCGATGAATGCCCTCCCGAAAATTAAGGCGATAAAAGGTATCATGCAGCTAGAACGAAATGGAGGAGAAGGTGTGGTGAGAGAGTTTTTTGAAACCGTACTTAACGCTGACATAGCATAAAAGAGTGCCAATCTCCAAAGAAATATACGACGAAATAGAAGCAGGGTTATCCAATAAAAAGCTTCGTATGAATTCGGCATACCTATATGGCATGCGCGATATCTTTCTAGAATATTTTGAGTTGCCCAAAACGCTTATTACGAGCTTTCACCTCGATCATGGTATTAATCTTCCCGAACCGAATAAGAAAATAGAGGAATACACCTATAAAAATAATGCGGCAGTGTTCGTGACCAATGAAGAAATGAAAGAAGTCTTTCAAAAAGTCACTACAAAACCCGTGCATGCTACAGGTGCATTATTTCCGCGCTATCGCGAAATGAACCAAATAGAACCAAAAGCGGATAGAAAAGGAACAGTAGCCTTCCCGATTCATTCTATTTTTGGAGTGGATATAAAAGGTGGCTGGGAAGAATATGCCGAATCTTTGCTGGCATTACCTGAGGAATTTCAGCCAGTTCGCATCTGTGTATACTGGCTCGATGTGGCACGAGGAAGGCATCAAGTATTTGAAGAAATGGGCTTGGAGGTTGTGACGGCAGGCTACTTTACGAGCCAAAAATTTGTGCAGCGCTTTTATGATATTTTATCCAGTTCCAAATATGCGACCTCTAATGAATTTGGTTCTTATTTGCCTTATGCTATCGAGATGGGAATTCCTTTTTTTATGTATGGCAAACGCGCAGAACTAGATAATCAGTCGCCTGACACAATTCAGAAATTTCCTTCTGGAAAATTTGAATTTACAGAAGCTTTCGGATTTAAGTGGTACGATTATGTGCAGCGACTCTACAAATTTCCAGAAGATGGACAAGTAACGATTACGACCGAACAAAAGGAATTTGCCGACCGATTATTGGGCTATGATAAACCGATTGATAGAGCAGCTATTCGAAAAGCGGTTTATCGTTCTCAAATTCCACACCTCCCAAAATTTACGAAAGACCTTATTCACAAATCAATTTGGGACTTTATCTATTTGTTCCCCGATGCACTTGGCAAAAAAGCGCATCAATACATCAAGCCTTATTATAAGGTGCAGCAATAAATTTATGCTGAAAAGAACGATTCAAATGGTTGATTTAATCAGCCAATATCAAGATATAAAAAGCGAAGTAGATGCTGCAATGCAAGAAGTAGTAGCATCAGCACAGTTTATAAAAGGGCCAAGAGTAGCTGCTTTTGAAACTAACTTAGCTAATTACTTAGGAGCGAAACATGTCATTGGGTGTGCCAATGGAACGGACGCTCTGCAAGTTGCACTAATGGCATTGGACTTGCAAGCAGGGGATGAAGTGATAGTGCCATCCTTCACTTATGTCGCTACGGCAGAAGTAATTGCACTATTAGGACTAAAACCTATTATGATTGATGTTGAGTTGGACAGTTTTAATGTCAATGGCGATTTAGTGGCAGCAGCGATTACTGAAAAGACGAAGGCGATTGTACCTGTACATTTATTTGGACAGAGCACCGATATGCAGCCAATAATGGATTTGGCAAAAGGGCTGAAAATTCCAGTAATAGAAGATAATGCACAAGCAATAGGAGCAGTTTATAATGGACATCAAAAAGCAGGAACAATAGGTGATATTGGATGTACGTCTTTTTTCCCTTCTAAAAACCTAGGTTGCTACGGCGATGGTGGCGCTATCTTCACGAATAGTGAAGAACTAGATGCTAAAATTCGTATGATTGCCAATCATGGACAATCAAGACGTTATTACCATGATAGTATTGGAGTCAATTCGCGCTTAGATGCCTTGCAAGCTGTCGTGTTAGATATAAAATTAAAGCGACTTGACCAATATAATGCAGCGCGCCAAAAGGCAGCTGCGTATTACGATGCTGCTTTTAAAAATATAGCGACTTTACAAATTCCATTTCAGGCGAAGCATTCTACGCATGTTTTTCATCAATATACATTGCGTGTAAAAAATGGGCGGCGCGATGCTTTGCAAACCTTTTTGAAAGAACGAGGCATCCCGACGGGTATTTATTATCCCGTTCCATTGTATCGGCAGAAGGCGTATCAGCATTATTTCGATCAAAATCAAGGATTACCAAATACAGAAGTACTCTGCCAAGAGGTACTTTCCTTACCGATGCACAGCGAATTGGATAAGGAGTTGCTGGATTATATTGCAGGGAGTGTGGTAGATTTCTTTAAAGCATAGTATTGAACCCTAACTTCTACGCACATCCAACTGCTATTATAGATACGCCTTGCAAAATTGGTGAAGGCACTAAAGTTTGGCATTTCTGCCACATTATGCCGAATGCTGAAATAGGTAAGGAGTGCAGTTTAGGACAAAATGTATTTGTAGCTTCCAAAGTGGTGTTAGGTAATAATGTGAAAGTGCAAAATAATGTCTCGATATACGAAGGTGTAATTTGTGAAGACGATGTTTTTCTTGGGCCTTCTATGGTTTTTACGAATGTAATAAATCCAAGGAGTTCCGTGAGTCGCAAGCATGAATATAAGCAAACACTAGTGAAGAAAGGCACGACAATAGGTGCAAATGCAACGATTATTTGTGGAAACACTATCGGCGAATATGCCTTTATAGGCGCAGGTACGGTGGTGACGAAAGATGTATCGAATTACGCGCTAGTAGTAGGAAATCCAGCAAAGCAAATAGCTTGGATGAGTCGGCATGGCGAAAGATTGAACTTTGATGATAATGGAATTGCAAATTGTCCAGATACTAATGAACAGTATCAATTGGTTGATGGCAAGGTTTCAATCATAGCTCCATGAAGAATTTTGCATTGATAGGAGCTGCGGGCTATGTTGCGCCTCGTCATATGAAAGCTATCAAGGAAACGAATAACGAATTACTTGCAGCTTTAGATAAGTCAGATTCCGTAGGCATTATAGATAGCTACTTTCCAGAAGCGGCTTTCTTCACAGAGTTTGAACGTTTTGATAGGCATATAGATAAATTGCAGCGAGCAGGTAATACTTTAGATTTCGTAAGTGTCTGTTCGCCAAATTATCTGCACGACGCTCACATTCGTTTCGGATTACGAGCAGGTGCAGATGTGATTTGTGAAAAGCCTCTTGTACTGAACCCTTGGAACATTGAAGCCCTAGAAGATAAAGAACAAGAAACAGGACGCGCTATTTATACTATTTTACAATTGCGTTTGCATCCGAGTGTGATTGCGTTAAAAGAAAAAATAGCCGAAGCAAGTAAGAATAAAATATATGATATAGATCTGACTTATCTTACGTCGCGCGGTAGTTGGTATTATGCGAGTTGGAAAGGCGAAGCGGCAAAGTCAGGAGGCATTACAACCAATATCGGCATTCATTTCTTTGATATGCTTATTTGGATTTTTGGTGCAGTAAAAAGTAATACAGTCCATCTTCATACACACGATAGGGCAGCAGGCTACCTAGAATTAGAAGGTGCGCGAGTACGTTGGTTTTTAAGTATCAATAGCAAATTGATACCTGAAAACCTTCAAGCAGCAGGTAAACGCACCTATCGTAGTTTGCAAATTGATGGAGAAGAGTTTGAATTTTCAGATGGCTTTGCGGATTTGCATACATGTAGTTATGAAGAAGTGCTAAAAGGAAAGGGGTTTCGAATTGCAGAAAGTAAGCAGGCGATTCAATTGGCACATGATATTCGACAGGCTGAACGATTGGGACTAGTGGGCGACTATCATCCTTTGGCTGGCAAGCCTTTAGATAAACATCCGTTCGAGCATTGACGATAACGATAGCTAAAAACTATGCCCGCGAGCGCAGCTATATCGTAGCAGTACTCTTCAAGCAGTTTTTAGGACTTTCGTATTCGCTTCAAATAGACGAACATGCTATCTATCCCTACAAAATAGAGTGGGGCGGTAAGCAACTTATTTTCCGAAGCGATTTTTTTCCAAAAGACGAAAAAGAAACTTATTTAAAACCCCAGTATTTACCAAAGGTTAGTCAATATAAAGAGCAGAATTTTAATATAATTGTTCTTTATGGGCAGCCAAATATAGCATGGTCAGAAAAAATAATTACTTGTGATATAGAGGTGTTTGGTTCAGCTTTTTTTATGCTTTCTCGTTGGGAAGAATATGTAAAAAAAGAGCGCGATACACACAAGCGATTTTCTGCAAGCACATCGGTCGCCTATCAGCATAATTTTCTGCATCGTCCGATAGTGAATGAATATGTGGAGTTGCTATGGGAAATGCTACAGTATCTAGGAATAGAACAGCAACGCAAACAATGGCAGTTCAAAACCATCCCAACACACGATGTAGATTTACCACGTCTTTGGTGGAACAAGAGAGATAAACTCCGTTCTTTAACTGGAAGTTTACTAAAGCGAAAATCAATAAAAGAATTTAAAACCCTCGCACAACACGTACTTAACAATACTGATCCTTTCAATACTTTCGATTATTTGATGACTTTATCTGAAGAAAATAACATACAATCGCACTTCTTTTTTATGAGTGGCGGCACTTCGGATAAGGATAATCACTATGAAATCAAGCATCCACTTATTCAGGATTTACTGAAAGAGATAGATGTGCGAGGGCATAATATTGGCTTTCATCCTTCCTATAATGCCTATCAGGATAGTAAGCAATTCGGACTGGAATTGGATGCTTTACAAGCTGTTTCACCACAGCGCATCACTAGTGGGCGACAGCATTTTCTCCGCTTTGAAATGCCTACCACTTGGCAAATCTGGGAAGAACATAAGATGGCTTGGGATAGTACTCTGAGTTATCCTGAACAGATTGGCTTTCGCTGTGGGGTATGTTATCCTTTTCCTGTATTTGATGTAGCGGAGCGTAAAGAACTGAATTTAGTAGAACGCCCGCTATTGGCGATGGAAGTAAGTTTAGTACAGTATCAGAAAGCAAGTGTATCAGAAAGCGAACAACAGCTCCAAGCCTTGAAAACTACAGTGCAAAATTATAATGGTGAATTGGTGTTACTTTGGCATAATTCTTCTTTGAGTTTGCACGAATGGGAGGCATATCGAGGAGTATATGAAAGAATGATAAGTGTATAAAGAGCTTTTAAATAAAGATAAAAAGATTTCGGTAACAGGCTTGGGCTATGTGGGTTTACCTTTAGCTTTAGAGCTAGCAAAGCATTTTAGCGTTATCGGTTTTGATATTAACGAGGCTCGTATACAACAAATGCAAGAGCAGATAGATCCTTCTAAAGAATTGGAGGTAACTGCATTTGAGGGTACAGATATTCAATTTACAAGTAATGCCGAAGATTTAAAATCGGCTCATTTTCATATTATCAGCGTACCTACCGATGTAGATGAACATAAAGTACCTGATTTAACTCTACTGGAACGTGCTTCCGAAAACATAGGGAAAGTATTGAAGCAGGGGGATTATGTGGTTTATGAATCTACGGTTTATCCAGGCTGTACAGAAGAAGATTGTTTACCTATTTTAGAAAAATATTCGGGACTCCAGATAGGACAAGATTTTAAAATAGGGTATTCCCCAGAACGAATTGTTCCAGGCGATAAAGTCCGCACTCTTCGTACCATACCTAAAATTGTATCGGGCTACGATGAGGAAAGCTTAAAGGAAGTCGCTGCTGTATATAGGCAAATTATTGAAGCAGATATCCACGAAGCACCCAGTATAAAAGTAGCAGAAGCAGCGAAAGTAATTGAAAACACACAGCGTGATCTCAATATTTCTTTGATGAATGAACTCGCTATCGTGTTTGACAAAATGGGTATTGATACCCACGAAGTACTCGCTGCGGCAGGCACAAAGTGGAATTTTTTAAAATTTCACCCTGGTTTAGTTGGTGGGCACTGTATCGGAGTAGATCCTTATTATTTGCTTCATAAAGCTCGTAAACTAGGTATTGAACCTGAAGTGATTGCAGCAGGCCGTCGAGTTAATGATTATATGCCTGCTTTTGTGGCGAAAAAAATGGTGCAAATGCTCTTGGAACAAGGTGAAAATCCAAGCGAATGCAAGGTGTTAGTGATGGGGATTACCTTTAAGGAAAATGTGTCAGATATTCGTAATTCTAAAGTGGCAGATTTGGTGCGGGAGCTTATGGATTTTTCTATTAGTGTTGATATAACCGACCCTTATGCGGATGGAATAGAAGTAGAAGCAGAATATGGACTAGTGCTAAAGGAAAATGTAAACAAAAATTATGACGGAGTTATAATAGCGGTTGGACATACTGTCTACAAGAGCTATGATACAGCGTATTTTCAAACTATCACCACAGAACGAGCAGTTGTGATGGATTTAAAAAAACTTTACGATATTACAACTCTATGCAATTTTGCATTATGGAGGTTGTGATTACGTATTTTTAATCAAATAATTGGCAAGAACTCTTAAACAGAAAGCCCTATCTGGGGTTTCTTGGAATGCTTTTTCAAGTGTTATTAATCAAATTAGCGGATATATCATTAGTATTCTTTTGGCGCGTCTGCTTGATCCTTCTGATTTTGGCTTGATGGCACTCGTCGTCGCAGTGATAGGATTTGGAAAATTACTTAAAGATATTGGATTAGGAGAAGCTTTAATCCAGAGGTTGGATATAACCGAAGAACAAAGATCTTCTATATTTTGGATGAATATCCTTATGGGGTTTTTCTTTGGGACAATTACTGTTGTCTTTGCCCCAATGATTGCCAGAAGTTTTGAACAACCAAAACTTGAAATTTTACTTCAAGTTGCTAGTCTGAATTTTATCATTACCTCTATTGTTACCACGCATAGTGCCTTACTTCGGAAAAAATTAGCATTTAAGCAAATTGCGATTGCAAATATGTTTGCTACGATTATAGCAGGAGTAGTTGCGGTGGTTTTAGCTTTTGGTGGTGCGGGTGTTTGGGCATTAGTATTTAAGTCAATAATAGCAGCTTTGGTGACCTTGATTGCAGTTTGGTATTTCTATCGTTGGACTCCTAAACTGATTTTCAACTGGAAGGAAGTAAAAAGTTTCTTGAGCTTTAGTTTAAACTTAGCAGGGAGTAAGATTTTTGCTTATTGGACGCGCCAACTCGATAATGTATTAGTAGGAAAGTACATGGGAAGTGTATCATTAGGCTACTATAGTATAGCTTATAAATTTTTACTAAAGCCACTTTCTGCGGTGAAGACCCAAATTTCTAATGTGCTTTTTCCTGTAATGTCAAAAGTAGGAAAAGACTTTCCAAAACAACAGAATCTCTATTTGAAGGCAACAAGTGCATTATGTCTAGCGATTTTCCCAATATCCT
>CALGLY010000624.1 GCA_937959095.1 uncultured Saprospiraceae bacterium | reverse complement strand
AATGAACAGTTAAGTGTAGGATTTTTGTTTTGTAATGAGGCAAAAAACGCAGGCATAGCCTTAGCTACGACGAGTATTTTTAACGAAATTACAAGACAAAAAGACAAGCATAACTGTTTAGTTAATTAGTTCTTCATTACTAAGCAGATATGAAATACAACTGTGTATCTCATATCTACTTAAAAACAATAGTCATTTTGAAGCATACAATCATTTTCTTTTCTCTTCTTCTGTTAGGTCTTTTTCAGCAGCCTTTGTTGGCACGCCATATCATTGGAGGCGAAATCACGTATGAATGTCTAGGGGAAGGTAGGCTAAGCAATACCAATCTATATCAATTTCAGATGGACATTTATCGGGATTGTCAAGGAAATGGTGCACCATTCGATTCCGCACCAGGCGCGCCTTTCTTTGCCACAGTGACTATTTATGCTAATACAGATTCCTTAGTTGCGACCTATGAGATTACAGAAGTAGATATAAATTTTGTAGATTTTAGTGCGAATGAATGCATGCAAATTCCTGCGAATATATGTGTAGAACGGGGGAGTTATATTTTTCCGACAATAGAATTAAAACATATAAATAGCAGCTATCATGTCATATATCAACGCTGCTGTCGCAATGAAACGATTAGCAATTTGGTAAATCCTGGAGGTACAGGGGCAACCTATTCTATCGAAATAACCCCTGCGGCACAACGTGCCATGCCTTGCAATAGTAGTCCGACTTTTAATTCTTTCGCACCTGTAGCGATTTGTGTAGATGAATTTTTTGAATTCGATCATTCTGCTACAGATAAGGATGGGCATAGCTTAAAATATAGCTTCTGTCGCCCTTTTGATGGTGGCGGGCCAAATACAGGCAATCCAACTGGTCCCAGAGGAGTAGCTCCCAATCCAGATACAGCACCACCACATATAGGAGTCGTTTTTATGGAGCCTATGTTCACAACAGATAGACCATTGGGGCTCAACGGTAGCTTACAAATAGATTCCTTGACGGGGCAAATGAGAGGCTATCCTAGAGAGCAAGGACAATTTGTACTAGGAGTATGTGTGCAAGAATATAATGAACAAGGAGAACTCTTGAGTGAGGTGCGTCGTGATTTTCAATTCAATGTAGTGCCTTGCATCCCTTTTGTGGATGCGCGCGTAGCAAGCGACTCGGTGGTAGGCGGCAGAACAAATACGCACTTTATCCGATCTTGTGGACAGTTTAATGTTAATTTCCTCAATGAAAGTACCGAAAGAAGCAAAATATCAAGCATATTATGGGAGTTTTATCTGCCTAATGATACTATTCGGACAAATACATGGGATGCTACTATAGAGTTTCCATCGGAAGGTATCTATGAAGGTATCTTGATAGCCAATCCTAACCTGACTTGTGGAGATACAACGAGACTTAATGTCACCGTAACACCTCGTCTAGAAGCCGACTTTAGTTTTGAATATGATACCTGTACGATTAGCCCTGTAAAATTTCGAGATGCCTCTATTATAGAAGCGGAAGGTGTGACAAGAACATGGCTATTTGGAGATGGCGATACCACAAGCTTACTGAATCCGAATCATCAATATGAAAACCCTGGAACATTTGAAGCTATCCTGCGACTGGAAGATAGCAATAATTGCATCAATACACGTTCCAAAGATGTACCTTATTATCCGCGCACACAAACGATAGAGATTGCCTTAGATAATGATGAACTTTGTATTCCAGATAGCATTCAATTTAGCAATTTATCGGACCCTATAAATGATGAATATACAGTAGTCTGGCATTTTGGAGATGGGATTATTGATACGACTATCAATAGTAGCCATGTATACGAAGAAGCTGGAGAGTATGATATCTTTGTAGATATTACATCTCCTACAGGTTGTAGAAATTCAAGGAATTATCCAGCCTTGGTATTAGCAAAGGGATCGCCTGTAGCGGCTTTTAGTTATACGCCTGATATGCCTTCTTCTATTGAGCCAGAAGTACAATTTATCAATGAATCTGTCGATAATATCTTCAATGAATGGGTGTTTGGGGAAGAGGCCGAAAGTAACTTAGTGAACCCGATTCATGCCTTTCGAGATACGGGACTATATAGAATTCAGCTTACTATTCAAAATAATGTAGGTTGCCCAGATACCTTAGTTCAGTTTATAGATGTTTTTCCTGATACGCGTTATTTTCTTCCAAATGCATTCACCCCAAATGCAGATGGCAAAAATGATGTCTTTATCGGCAAAGGCTCTTTATCGAATCTTTCAGACTATTCTATGACTATTTGGAATCGCTATGGACAATTGATTTTTAATACTGATAATCCTAGTATTGGCTGGAATGGTCAACTAAATAATGCTGGCGCGCCCTTACCACAGGGGGTATACGTATATGCAGTACAATATAAAACAGCACGAGGCGAACGAGAAGAAATATCTGGCACAGTAAGTGTAGTACGTTAATACTTGAATTCAGATAAGCATGTGGTATTTCTTGTATGTTGTCTTATTGTTAAGTTCGTATACATTTTACAGACGTCTGTACGATTTTTTCAAAAGTTTATCCTAAATACACTGTAACAGAAATTTCTTTGCATTTATGACTGCTTCTTTTTCCAGTTTTCTTCGTTACAAAATCGGGCTTCATAACCAGTTATGTTCCCAATTTTACGCCTCGAATACTAAAAAAATAAGCTTAGTCAAAATACAAA
>CALGLY010000623.1 GCA_937959095.1 uncultured Saprospiraceae bacterium | reverse complement strand
TGTCTAACTGGTAGATTATTTTTTACAAATTCCCTAACTGTTTAGTTAATTAGTTTTTCATTACTAAGGGGTAATTTGATTAAATTAATTAAGGGAAAATGCTGTTATCATTATTTGAGGATTTCGTGAAACTCGCAATGCAAATTTCTTTAGGAACACTGAGTTCATCCATACTTGTATTGTTTCTTAGTTGGAAGAAAATACCTTTATCATTAAAGTATTTAACATTTTTTCTGATTTGGAATTTTCTAACGGAGGTTACAGCATTTCTTTTGCTAGAAAATGATATTGGGAATTTGCCTCTATTGCATATATATACGCTCGGAGAATTTCTTCTATTCTCTCTATTTTATCGCGAAATAAATCTAAAAGCTACCTTTCTTACAAAGAATATATTCATTCTAGTATCGAGTTTATTAATTATATTAAACACGGTGTTTTTGCAAGATATAGCAGGCTTCAATAGTAATGCAAAAACATTTGTTCAAGTAACTATTATTATCAATGCTATTCTTTTTTTTTATCAGAATAGTAGCGAATTAAAAGCTCCTAATTCTAGTATTAAATTAATAAATTCAGCAATATTAATATACTATTCGGGAAGTTTATTCATTTTTATGTTTAGTAATTATTTTCTAAGTAGAGGTATAAAAATCCACCGAGCTTTCTGGGATTTCAATACATTACTTAATTTTCTTTTTCAAGTACTAATATTCATCGCAATATGGCGCTTCACCCACAAAGAAGCCATTTCACCTACTCCCTTAAATAAGCAATTGTGAAAAATAATGGAGAACAAGAAATATTTATCCTCATAGCCATTGGCATAGCGATTATGCTCGGCTTGGCAGTAGCGTTTGTGGTATTTTATTATCAAGCACAGCGCAAAATGCTTTTGCAAAAAATGGATGCCCAACGCCAACTCCTTCAAGCCACCCTACTCGCTCAAGAAGAAGAACGCCGCCGAATAGCCAAAGATTTGCACGATGAAGTTGGTTCTAAGCTAAATGTTATTTACCTTTATACAGAGCAGTTGAAAAAACTGTCGAGTAAGCCAGATAAATTTAAAACTACGATGGATGATGTGACAGACATTATCCATAATGCGATAGATACTACTCGTCGCATTTCTCATGATCTCTTACCTCCAGTACTAGAAGAATTTGGTTTTGTAGAAGCACTAAAAGAATTGTGTGCTGCCTACAATCGATTACATATTTTGGATATTCAACTACACGTCAATCCTGACGAAGGCATCGTTGCCGATAAAATGGTGGAAGTAAATCTATTTCGTATTATACAGGAATTGATTAATAACTCCCTCCGACATGGCAAAGCCCAACAAGTACAACTACAAGTATTAGCTACAGCAGAAGGACTGCAAATCTTTTATAAAGATGATGGCAAAGGCTTCGATGCAAATGTAGCACAGAAAGGACTCGGTATGAAAAGCATAGAGAGTCGCCTTCAGATTATTCAAGGCACTTGGACATATGAAACTGCGCTCGATGAAGGTCTGGAAGTCCAGATTCTTATAAGTGGATTATTAGTGTAATTGTTGATTCCTCTCTTATGCCTTACAATATATGGATCGCTCTTTAAGTTTCTAATGCATCTTATCGTTTGATGCACTTTTATTAAGTTGTTTAAAACAAAGAGAACATGACACCTATTCGCCTTGCTATCGTAGATGATGAAGCCTTATTTCGCAAAGGAATGAGTTTACTCTTGGAAGATGTAGAAGATATAGAAGTGGTTTTAGATGCTTTCAATGGGCAGGATTTTCTGGATAAATTAGGAGACAGTCAGCGCTTGCCCGACGTGGTTTTGATGGATATGAAAATGCCTGTCTTGAATGGCATTGAAACGGCAAAAGTAATGAGTGCCAATTTTCCAGAAGTGAAAATTATTATTTTATCGACCTATTTCTCTAAAGCCTTTGTGACAAATATGCTGGAGCTAGGAGTTGCTTCCTACTTGGCTAAAAACAGCAAAATTGATTTGGTAGAGCATACCATACGAGAAGTGGTAGATAAAGGCTTTTATTATAGCGATGAAATACAAGGCATTATTCGGGAAAGCATGCTCGATAAAAAGCGACAATCCAAAGCCTCTTTTACGATACAACTCACCGCCCGCGAAAAGGAAATTTTACAACTCATCTGCGAGCAGCACACCAATGCAGAAATTGCCAAAAAACTATATATTAGCTCCCGCACTGTAGATGGGCATCGAAATAATTTGCTGCAAAAAATGAATTGCAAAAATACCGCAGGTTTAGTCGCGCTTGCTATACAGCAGCAACTCGTGAAAGTAAGTCCTTCGCAGTTTTGGGCTTAATATTAACTTGATTGAATAAGAGAAAGTGGAATACTTAGCCATTTAAGACTGCTATTTTCCCTTAGAGTTTAGTAAAATAAACGATACAATTCAGGGAGTGAGTTTTTGATTTTAAATGAGGCGTGAAATTGGGAATTTATCTCTCGATATGTGCGGTGTGAAAACCGAAAAATCCCAAAAGGGTGTCGTTTATTTTTACACAAGCTCCTAAGCCCACACCTTGCAGCCTTCTGTACAGTTGGTACAAATATCAATCTGGTCGCGCCCTTTCAGGAGTTCCGTGCGGAAGTGCTGATAGTCTTTGCCCCACCACAATTCACGGAATGTTGTTTTTTTCAAGTCCCCCAATCGGTATTCGGCATCCTTATCGAAACAGCAGGGAACAACCATGCCATCCCAAGTAATAACACAGGAGTGCCAGAGTTTCCAGCAATGATTGAGCAACTCATTTTTGATGCTATACGTCCCATCTGCTTGCTTAGCATAGCGTGCATATTTTTCGATGGTTGGTATCAAATCATTACCCTGTTCGTAGTCGTAAACTTGTGCTGTTTTGAGTTTCACTTCATCAATTCCTATTTCGTCGGCGAGCTTATAAATATCATCAATTTGGTGCTCATTGGGACGAACCACCAAAAACTGAAAAATGAGATGCGGCGTTGCCGAATTCATTTTCTTCTTCCATTTTACAATATTACGCGCGCCTTGCAGCACGGTTTCTAAGTTGCCTTCTTTTCGATAATTTTCGTAGGTCTCCTGTGTTGTGCCATCTACAGAGATTATCATTCTAGCCAAGCCCGACTCGATGGTTTTTTTTGCATTTGCATCATTCAGGAAATGCCCATTGGTGGAGGTAATGGTATAGATGCCTTTCTCATTGGCATACTTCACCATGTCCAAAAACTTCGGATTGATATAGGGTTCGCCCTGAAAATAAAAAATGAGATACATCAATTCTTTGTGTAGTTCATCAATCGTATCACGGAAAAAATTCTCTTTTAAATTACCGGTCGGTCTAGTAAATGCGCGCAAACCACTAGGACATTCGGGGCAGCGCAGATTGCAGGCCGTAGTCGGTTCAACGGAGATAGTGAAAGGCATTCCCCACTGAATCGGCTTTTTGCGCCATTTTGTAAGATAGAAGGAAGAGACCACTTTTGCCGCATTAAGTGCGCGGCTTGGTGTCATTCTACGTATGAAATTGAAGGCATCTTTATAATACAGACTCATTTTAATCGACAATTGAGAATTGGCAATGGAGCATGAAGTCTACCAGTATGTCTACTGCTTCCTATTCCATGTTCAATTCTTGTTTACAGAACTTAGTGATCATTTGAGCTCGGAAAATAACAAGATTCATATCCGTGCCGGTCTTCACGCTGATATCTCTTATTACAGCCAAGAACCGGTTCATGAACTGAAAGTGCATTGCAACAATCCAGAAGTACTCGATCAGATTCATCGTCACCTACAATCGCAG
>CALGLY010000622.1 GCA_937959095.1 uncultured Saprospiraceae bacterium | reverse complement strand
CACTCCTTTTAGGAAGAAACAAAATTCCAGAAGTGGATGCGTTTCGTTTGAGTGGAACTTTCTTCAATGTCGCCCTAGCATTATCACTAGCGTTGATTGTGCTTTCGTTTAGCTGGACACAGTACGAGGAAGAGGTATTTATTCCGGAGGATGCTTTGGATTTCGAGGACGACATCGAAATTGAACCGCCTAGAACAGCAGAGCCGCCACCACCACCACCACCGCCACCGCCACCAGTAATTGAGGAGGTGCCGGAAGAAGAAATTGAAGAAGAAGAAGAGGTGGAATTCGTGGATCAGACAGTAGAAGAAGAAACGGTAGTGGAAGCACCGGAGCCAGTAGAAAAGGCACCGCCACCACCACCGCCACCACCACCACCACCACCAAAGCCAAAGGTGGAGGAAATTTTCAAGGTAGTGGAGCAAATGCCTCGTTTCCCAGGTTGTGAAAACGAATCAGGCGACGATGCTGCTAAGAAGCAGTGTGCGGACAAGAAAATGTTGGAATTCATCTACAAGAACATTAAGTACCCTGCTATTGCACGTGAAAACGGTGTAGAAGGAACTTGTGTAATACAATTCGTAGTAGAAAAAACAGGTGAAATTACCGATGCAAAAGTAGTGCGTGACATTGGCGCGGGCTGCGGCGGAGAATCGCTAAGGGTAGTAGAACTGATGAATACCAAAGGCTTGAAATGGACACCAGGTAAGCAACGCGGACGTAATGTACGTGTACAGTTTAACCTGCCTGTTAAATATCGCTTAGAGTAGTAGTAAAGTCCTCTACTATTTTATAATAAAAGTAGTAAGAGACTCAATCGCTATTCCATAGCACATGGCTATCTTTCTGATACTTGGAGAGATAGCCATTTTTTTGCTCTGATATTTCATATTGAACTTTGTCGGCAGACAAGCGCAGAGGCGCAGAGTCTTTTTTTTGATAAGGAATCTATACCTTCTAAAAAAACTTAACAACAACTAACCATACATATCGAATAGACTGCCACATCTAGTACATTTTTTTTCAAAATCGTAGACTTATGAATATTACTGTTTCAGGTAGTACGCTACTTGCTGCTATCTTCGGTCTTATTGTGTTTGTGGTAGGCTTGATAGTGGTGCTTCGCTTCCTATTTGCAAAGCGATCTTCCCAAAGTAATCTTTTACAAGATGACAGTCCTGATTTTCTATTTATTGGCAGAAATAAATTGCCAGAAGTAGATGTCTTTCACTTGAGTGGCACGTTTTTTAATGTTGCATTGGCACTCGCGCTTAGTTTGGTCATTCTTGCCTTTAGTTGGACAAAACATGAATCTAAAATCGAAACTTTATCTGGACCACTGCCTATAGATGAATGGGTAGAAGTGATTCCACCAACGGCAAGTCCGCCACCACCGAAGCCGCCACTACCGCCACCACCACCTGTCATCGAAGAAGTACCTGATGATGATATAGAGATAGATACTCTTGTTTTCAAAGATCAGTTAATCAATGAAAAAACAGATGTCGAAACACCTATTATAGCAGTGAAAAAGAAGTCTGCACCTGTAGTTCAACCTCCATTGCCAGAGCCAAAGAAAATAGTGCAAGATGAAATTTTTAAAGTAGTGGAAGAAATGCCGCGCTTCCCAGGCTGCGAACAGCTTGGCTCTAATGCAGAAAAGAAGCAATGTGCAGATAAAAAACTACTAGATTTCATTTACAAAAATATCAAGTATCCTGCTATTGCGCGCGAAAATGGCGTGGAAGGAACTTGTGTCATACAATTTGTAGTAGAAAAAACGGGGAAGATTTCTGGTGCAAAACTAGTGCGTGATATAGGCGGAGGGTGCGGCACAGAATCTTTACGTGTAGTAAAGTTGATGGATTCTAAAAATCTAGTATGGGAACCAGGGCGGCAGCGTGGGGAAGCGGTGCGTGTTCAGTTTAATTTGCCTGTGAAATTTCGTTTGGAATAAGAGTATACATGCTCTTATACTAATTCTCATTCCTTATGCATGAAAGCCTTCTACGTTTTGTGTCTTTATTCACAAAAATATACGTAGAAGGCTCTATTGAAAATACTATACAATATTAGCCGATTGCTCTTTAATTTTTTCTAGCTCATCCTTCATTACTACCACGAGGCGTTGAATATCGGAAGAGTGTGCCTTTGCTCCCATCGTATTTATTTCGCGCCCAATTTCCTGACTGATAAAATTGAGTTTTTTGCCTTTTATTTCCTGCTTGATGTTTAATACTTCTAAGAAATGTTTACAGTGTTGTGCTAGGCGTACTTTTTCTTCATTGAGGTCGAGTTTTTCAAAGTAATAAATCAGTTCTTGCTCGAAGCGATTTTCGTCTACTGTATCATTGCTTTTATATTCCTCAAATCGTTGGCGAAGGCGTTTACGAAGGCGTTCTTGACGATCTAGATCAAATGGATTTACCTGCTCTAGGGTTTTTTGTATAGTTTCTATACGGAGGCGCATATCTGCTTCTAGGGCATCTCCTTCTGTCTTACGAAATGCTGCAAAGGTATCTAAAGAAGCCCTAATGACACGTTGTACGGCTTTCCATTCGTCATCATCTACGGTGCCTTCTGCCGCCGATACCACATTAGGAATTCGGAGGATGGCAGAGAGCATATCGGCTTTAGACATGCCTAATTCATCCGTAATACTGTTAAGCTCTTGATAATATTTTCTAAAGAGAGCTTTATTCAATCCATAGCCATCATCGCCTTGGTCGGAACTGATTTCGAGTAGCATATCTACTTTTCCACGATGGACTTTATCCATCACTAAGCGACGAATTAAAGGCTCTTTTTCTCGATAGTTTTGAGGTATTTTGAAGCGTAAATCGCTAAATTTTCCATTCAGGGCGCGCAATTCTACAGTGATTGTTTTCTCTCTATATGTTTGGGTAGCTCTACCATACCCCGTCATTGATAATAGCATAGGTGTATTTTTGTAACTACAAAGAAACACTTTTTTTTGACATTTGATGTAGTACGATTTTTAGGTAAGTAGTCAGACAAAAATAAGATGCGAACTAATTGGATTCTATTTTTCCCTGAATCGAGGCGCAAAAATTGGAGTTTTCGATAAATATCGGGTTATATAGTGTCTCGTAGTTGTCGGGATTTGTAACAAAGAGTCAGGTAACCTCTTTCTTTCTCGATCAGAAGGCAAGCATGAACATTCCTATTCATCCGATAGATGTTTTTGAAGTGACTTTAGCTAAGAATAGTGAGATGAAATTTCTTTCTGCTTTACAATTGGATGGCACTTACCTCCGAACCGAAAAGCCCGGGTAATATGATGCTCACTACCTTGCCAGCAGGAGCCGGTGCACCTACTATAAAGATGACGCATGCTGCACATAATGAAGTTCACTTTGGCAGGAAAATCGAAAAAATAAGTCCGTAGCGAAGGCTATGCACTTATTTTTTCAATTCTTTAGAAGAAGAAAATATCTGCGCCATAATGGGTACCTTATTTATTGCCGACTCCCTTAAATAATAACTTACGGTTTCCGCTTAATCCGAATTTCAGTAATCTTAGTATTGGCAGGAATGCTATTTATATCCACGTCGTAACTAAAATTAGCGATATCCAATCGGTAGGAATGACGATACTGAATCGCGTAGGTTTTACCTTCCATTTCAGAGCCATGCACACTTAGTTCGGGGAGTTTTAGCAACTCTGCAAAAGTGCTGCCTACGCGAATACCTTGCAGAGTTCTAGCCTCTGCTACATCTATTACAATATCACCCACTCGACTTTCATCTCTCGGATCAGCAAGGAAATAGCCCGCAAATCCATCTTTATAGTCCTTAATTTTATAGATGTCAAAAGTGCCTTCTGGTGTTTTTATTTCCGACTTTTGCGTATAGCCTACATGCATCGAAATTTCACTACCAGGCGTGATGCCTCTATAGGAAGTAGCACTTATAAATAATTTATTCGGCACGACTTTAGCATTGGTACTCGCCACAGCCGTTTTTACTGGTGCCTCGGGAGGCACAGTAGTTGGCTCACTATCTTGTGTGGAACAGGAAGTCAATGTAAGTAAAAACGTAATGCTTAGAAGTTGCAAAAAATATCTCATAATGTCTTTTTATATTTTAAGTACTTGGTCATAAGTGCTTAATGGTTAGTAAGTCCTTATCTTGAAAATAAACAGAGAAACCATCAAACTTTTTTGAGGCTTCTCTGCCTTGATATCAAGCGCGAAGTAGTCATTCCGCACTTTCAATGCGTACCTTGCGCTTGACGGAATTTGTTTCTTGGGGCATTTACTTTTTGGTTAATTGCGTTGTTCCAGTTCTGCTACAATTTCTGTCATCAAATTATTCTCCAATTCAAAATCGAAACTCATATCTTGGATTTCACTCAATGCGATATACGCACCACTCGCAAGGATACCTACGATCAATAGCATTCCTATTTTGAAGCTTAGCAAAGTTGCTACCACTGCTACGAGCGCGCTTACTAGGAGTAGTATTGCCTTGTTATTGAAGGCTACGTTTTGTGTTGAAGAAGGAGTTGCTGCTGTTGTATTGATGATATTAGTTGTCATGATTTTATTTTTTTGCGCCTAATCGAGTAGGCTTATTTTTTTATTTAAACTTTTATTAGAAACGGTTTTTTTCAAGGCATTTTTTTAGTCATTGCGTTGCTCTAGCTCTGCCACGACCTCCGTCATCAAATCATTTCCCAATTCAAAATCGAAACTCAAATCTTGTAGTTTCTTTATTTCTAAATAAGCCGCTCCTATCGCTACACCTAGCATAAGTAGCAATGCGATTTTGAAATTTACTAAAGCCGCCGCTACTGCTACCATTCCGCCCGCTACGAGTAATACGGTAGTAGTATTGAAAGATGCTTGTTGCTTTGAGGGAGTGCTTGTAGTTACTGCTGTATTGATGATATTAGTCGTCATGATTCTATTTTTTATACCTAATTGAATAGGCTTATTTTTTTATTAAATTTTTATAAAAAATCAGCTTAGAAGGAATGTCTTTTTGGAGCGATTCGCTTATTGTAGGATGAATTTCACAGGCACTTCACACCACATTCCTACCTTATGTATACCTTGTTGAGCTGGAATCCAGTTGGGCATTGCTTGCAGTACGCTAAGTACTAATTCATCACATTCTTTATTCAAGGATTCTTTCACTGAAAAGTGAGCTAATGAACCGCCAGCCATTACTTTGAAGCGGATTTTAATTGTACCCTCTACGCCATATTCCTGTGCGATTTCTGGATAATTAATGTTAGCATTCAAGTAAGCATCTAAGGCAGCTTGACCACCAGCGAAAGAAGCTGCGCGCTCGGTAGCAGGAAGGAATGCAGTAGTTGATGATTTCGTTGCTTGATCGGTATCTAATAGGGTAGTAGCTATAGGAGAAGCGTTTTCGTATGCTAAAGCAATGCTGCTATTTTGTGCGATACTATTAGTACTACTAGCGAAGAAGATTAAAGTGAATATTGCTGTTAAGTTAAGTACTTGCGTTGTGTTAATAACTTTAGAGAATTTCATAATAGATGGATGTTTATAGTGTATAAGAGATTTTTTCTTCGTAAAAAATAGATAAGCACGAAACGTATGCTATTGATTACGATTACAAATGTAGGGCAACATCCATCCTCAGGTGTTCGGACTCATAGAAACGGACTTCCGTATTTATAAATCCGAAAAAACAGACGTTCGGATTTATAGGTACGGAAGAAAACTTATACGAAATTTTGTTTCAACTATTTGTTAGTCAATGATTTACGGTATTTGCTAGGGGTGGTGTCTGTAAATTTTTTAAATGCGGTATAAAATGCAGTTTTTGAATTAAAATCTGCTTCGAAAGCAATAGCGATGATGGTATAGTGGTCGTACTTCTCACTAGAGAGCATTTTTTTTGCCGCTTCTACCCGGTAAGAGTTGATAAATTCGAGGAAGGATTGATTAATTTTTTCATTAATGATTTGAGATAGATAATGGATTGGAATATCCACTTGCCTTGAGAGTTCGCCGAGGGTGAGTTCGGGTTCTTGGTAGGGCTTTTTGCTTTCTACGTATTGAATTAGTTTTTTTACTAATTTTTCCTTTTGGGCATCTTGCAAGTTAGATCGTTCATATTTTTGTTTTTCTTCTTCTGCTATATTTATCACAGGCATTCGATTGGGGAAGGTATGAAATATTTCAGGTTTAAATAAAACAGCGAGGTACACCCCAATTATAAAAGCAAAAAAAGAAAATACAAGTATACTCCCTGAAATGAATTGGTAATTGGTTAAAACAACAAGGAGTAATGCAATAATAGGAAACATCAAATTGAGGCTAAAAAGCAATAACCATCGCTGATAGGCTTTATCAATAGAAGAGGAGGTTGCATTGAGGTGATTTCGATAACGAAAAATAACACGACAAGCCAGAAAAAAATAAACACTAAGATGTATAATCTTCAGACTAGGCTCTATGGGGTTTACTCCATAAGTTCCTTTTTCTACAAACTGTAAAAATGTAGTATATTTTTCAGGACCACTAGAAAGTAAAAAAGGAAGACTGTATATGATATTGATTAAAAGAGGAAGAAAGTGCAGCCATAGGATAGGGCGCATTTGGAATCGCTTCTGTGTGCAAGCTACTACATAAAACCAAATGAGTGGGCCTACTGCCGTAATTAATATTGCTCCAACTCGAATAATATGTGGAAAGGATTCTAACAATCTAGCACCATATAAATAAGGAGTTGCTAGGAATAAGGTATAAGCCAGGACAAGTAATCCTAAAAAAATATTGGACTTGTTTTTATAAGATTTGTGGAATAATAAAAATAAACCAAGTGTGATGCCCAAAAAAATCCCAGCACTAATGCCTGTATTTAGCGGTGTAATTCCTCGAATCATAAGGTTGGGTGTTGAATAGACGTACTAAAAAAAAACTCCTATTATGCGGTTGTCAAGATACGAAATTCTCTTTAAAAAAACTCAAGAGGGAAGCGCGATATAGCATAGCAGTTATTTTTGACTTAAACTATGTTTTAAAACCGAGTTTAAGTCAAAAATAATCTCAAAAAGACAAAATAAAGAATGAAAAATTCCTCTACCTTCTACAAGTTTGCTAACCAAGCACTTAGGTTAACTAGCAAGCAATGATTTACGGTATTTACTAGGTGTAGCACCTGTAAATTTTTTAAATGCGGTATAAAATGCAGTTTTTGAATTAAAACCTGCTTCAAAAGCTACCGCTATGATGGTATAGTGGTCATACTTATCGCTAGCAAGCATTTTTTTTGCTGCTTCTATTCGATAGGAGTTGATAAATTCAAGAAACGATTGATTAATCTTTTCATTAATGATTTGAGATAAATAATGCGATGGAATATTGACCTGCTTCGAGAGGTCGCCAAGGGTAAGTTCGGGTTCTTGGTAGGGTTTTTCGGTTTCTACATATTGAATGAGTTTTTCTACTAGTTTTTCTTTTTGTGCTTCCTGTAAATTAGAACGCTCATACTTTTGTTTTTCCTCTTCTGCTGTATTTAGCACAGGCATTCGGTTAGGGAACTTATGGAAAATTTCTGGTTTCACTAGAACTGCTATGTATAGCCCGAGCAGAAAAGTAAGAAAAGAAAACATAAGCACTTTTATTGAAATAAATCTGTAATCCGTAAAAACAACAAGGAGTATTATAAGAATAGGAAATATCAAATTGAGGCTGAAAAATAACAACCAACGATGATAGGCTTCATCAATATAAGAGGAGGTTTCATTGAGGTGTTTTCGATAGCGAAAAATAACCCGACAAGCAAGGACGAAGTAAATACTTAGATGTATAGCTCCTAGTGTAGAGTCTCTAACGTCTCCTGTTTCTAAGAATTCTAAAAAAAACGCATATTTTGAAGTCCCACTAGAAAGCAAAAAAGGAAGCTTGTATAATATATTCAGGACAAATGGAATGAAATGCAACCACAAAACGGGGCGCATCTGAAATTTTTTTTGTGTGCAAGCGACCACATAGAGCCAAATAAGTGGACCGACTGAAAAACCTAATACTGGACCAAGATGAATGAAATGTGGAAATGATTCCAATAATCTAGCACCATAGAGATAGCCTGGTATGATATACAGCGTATAATTTAATGCTAGAAGCCCTAAAAAAATATTTGCTTTATTTTTATAGGATTTATTAACTAATAAAAACAAACTAAGTGTAAGCCCCAAAAATAGACCAATACTAGTAACTGTATTTATTGGTGTAATGCCTTGAATCATAAAGTTGGGTGTTGAACAGCAGTTGAATACACAAGATACGAAGCCTTGTTGAATAGTGTTACATTGCCTAATAAATTATTCACTTGTTTTATTGAGAATAATAAAAAAGATATGCGCAGTTTTTTATCAGAATGGAAAAATTCTACTAATAATTCCCGTTTTATTATAACGTACCAAGTGATTTTAGCTGTACTTGTTGTTATTTTTTCGAGTTGCCAACGAACCGAAACTAAGATTAGTCCTGCCTTCTATCATTGGCAAACAGCTTTCGATTTAAGCGAAGCAGAAAGCACCTACCTCCAGCAGTTAGAGGTACAAAAACTCTACCTCAAATTTTTCGATGTAGACTGGAAAAGCGAGGCATATCCGACCGCTATTCTACAATTAAAGTCGGAGATAAGTCCCTATGAAATCGTGCCGACGATCTTTATTACCAATCGGACGTTATTAGAAATTGCTCCTCCTGATTTGCCTGATTTAGCGGATAAAATCGCACAAAAAATCGCGCAAATTCTGCCGCTATCTGATTTCCAAGAAGTCCAATTTGATTGCGATTGGTCGGGGGATACGCAGCAGAAATACTTTGAGTTATTGCGCCTTTTGCGGCAGCATTTTCCCGAAAAAAAACTAACCGCTACCATTCGTCTCCATCAAATCAAGTTCTTCGAGCGCACGGGCATACCACCTGTGGATAGAGGCATGCTAATGTGCTACAATGTGGGTAAAATAGACGATTGGAAAAGCGAAAATTCGATCCTCGATTCGGATATTGTGCTGCAATACCTAGACCGATTCGAGGAGTATCCTTTAGCTTTGGATGTGGCTTTGCCCATTTTTCATTGGGGATTATTATTTAGAGATGCAGAATTAATTCAAATTTTTAATAATCTTCAAGCGGAAGATTTACAGGATAGTGCGCGCTTTCAGGCGATAGCCAAAAATCGCTACGAAGTCATAAAAAGTACGTACCTTAATGGACATTACCTGTACGAGGGCGATTTGATTCGGCTGGAAGCTATTTCTGAAATGGAGCTAGTTCGTACTACACAGCTACTTTCAGAACAATTGCCAATGCAGTCGCGGCATATCGTCTTTTATCATTTAGATACGACAACCATTCAACAGCACCCGTATGAAAAGTTGGAAGTCATTTTGGACTATTTTTAGTTGGAACATAAAGACTCAGAGACACAGAAAAATTTGCTTTTCTAAGATAGCAAGCACTTTTAAAGTGTCTGCTATCTTATTGCTTGCCTGCTTACCCAATCAAATTTCAAAAGGCTGCGGCCCAACTTTAGATGTCAATTACAGCTATACCTTCATCGGAGATGATCTTCTAGGACGTGCCTGCAAGGAAGCTCCTTTCTTGCTGCATGTAGGACATAATCGCTTCAATTTTGAAAATAAAGTCTATAAATACTATGGCACAGAAGTAGAACGACAGCAAATAAATAACCTAAAAGCATGGCAAACAAGTGTCTGCGAATCTGCAACTTTAGAGGATATTCGGAAAGTGGTTTATCATGCAGATATTCCTTCCTTACAGACGGCTTTGAGTTTTATACAAGGTACTACTAAGGTGCTGCATGGCAAACTGAAAGGGAATGGATTTATTGATTATTTAATAAGTCTAGACTGCCATGAAACGATAGATTATTTGATTTTTGCGAAGCAGTGCGAACCCTATGTAGTGGCTCGTAATGCATGGTCTGCCCCTGCTCAAAATAGTAGCAAAATGGGCGATTTGATTAATGCTGGCTTAAAGAAATTTCGTCGCACCAAGTCACACTTTGTTAAGTTACGCTATGCCTATCAGATTATTCGATTGGCGCATTATAAAGGCGATTATCAGGCGGCTATAGATTTTTTTGATAAGCTTCTGCCTAAAATAGATTATGAAAAGAGCATGATTTATTATTGGATTTTGGGGCATAAAGCGGGCGCACTCATGGGGCTTGGGCTGAATGTGGAAGCCTCCTATCTATATACTATTATTTTTGAAAATGCGCCTACCCGTCGGGAATCGGCTTATCGAAGTTTCTTAGTGCATGATGATCGCGATTGGCAGGAATGTTATATAAAGTGCAAAAGTGATTCGGAACGCGCTGCCATGTACACCATTCGGGCATGCCAAGCGAATAGCCGCACCACTACCGAAATGGGGCATATCTATGCCTTCAATCCTGAAAGCCCAATGCTGGAATTGCTGCTGGTGCGCGAAATTCGCAAACTCGAAGAAGACCTTCTTGGGCAACCAGGAGATGGTGGAACGTACAGCAAAAAATCGCGACTTTACCACAAAAAACCACGCGCAGCACGCGGACAATATGTGATTGAGTTGCAAGAATTTGCTCGGAAATGCCGACAGGAAAGACGTGTCAAAAATCCGAATCTTTGGTATATCGCGGAGGGCTATTTGGAGTTTTTGGCAGGCGATTATTACAAGGCTTCACAGACGTTCGCAGATGCAGAACGAAAAGTGAAAAACGAAGCCTTGCGCGATCAGTTGAATGCTTTTTCGAGGGTGCTCTATGTGGCAGAGCAGGAAGATATTGATAGCGAACTAGAAGCAGAGTTTTACGATATCAAGCACGATGATGACTTCTATGAAAAATACCCTGATTTTGGGGATTATTTCAATGATAAAATTGCAGAATTGTATGAACAAGCCAATCGCCCGGGCTTATCGTTTCGTTCGCACTATAAGCTGCAAGAGTTGCGCTACAATCCCGATTTAAAAATTATAGAAGACCTAATAGGAACTATAGAAAATGAAGATGAAAAGACCCGTTTCGAACGCGAATTAGCACAAGGCGAACTCAAAGACGAAGCCATGAAAGAACTCGCCAATATAAAAGGCACCTATTGGATGAGCCGAGGACAACTGCGTCGCGCCTTAGATGCCTTCAAGCAAGTGAAGCGTGCCGATTGGGATGAATTTGGAACATTTACCCCTTTCTTGGAACATATCAATGATTGTGTAAAATGCTTTGATGATGCCGAACTTTTGGTAATAGATTCTTCCGGGACGTTAAAGCCTATGAATAAAGGAAGAATTATTGAGGAAATTTTGAAAGCAGATTCGGAAGCACGACTCGGTGACGAGCGTTCCGCCAATAAGTTTTACAATATTGGGATTGGCTTATATAATATGTCTTATTTCGGACATGCTTGGCAAGTAATGGATTTTTTCAGGAGTGGTAGATCCTTGCATTCTCACATCTCACATCGAGAAACGAATACGGTACCGCTTATCAATGCGCCCAATGGAAATCGAGAAAATTTTGATGTTTCGATGGCAAAAAACTACTTCGAAGAAGCGCGCTATATCGCTTTGGAAAATGACGATATCGAACTTGCTGCAAGGTCCACTTTTATGGCTGCTAAATGCGATCAAAAAGCATTCTATACCAGTAGTTCTTGGAAACCTTATGGAAAGAATCCAATCATTC
>CALGLY010000621.1 GCA_937959095.1 uncultured Saprospiraceae bacterium | reverse complement strand
GCGAAAATACGACGTTTTCTGCGGGTATTTTTCAGTAAGTTTCGAAGCTTTCGCTCCTTTACTGTATTTCCTGCAAAAGAAATATCCTTGATTCGGATGCGTTCTTTTCTATCAATATCAAAAATCAGACGTACTGCGTTGGTTCGCACACTATCTGGTATTTCTGTTACATCTACTGCTACATCAAGATATCCTTTTTCTATAAAGTATTCCTTAATTTCTTCAGCAGCATTTACCTTTACATTCTCCGTCACGATGCCTCCCTTCAGTAGGTGCTTATTTACCTTTTCATTGAGGTCGTCATGGTAAGTTTTCTTTGTGTTTTTGAAGGAATGCCCAATTAGGCGAGAGCGTTCTTGTACTTTAATTTCCAAGAAAATCACGTCTCCTACCGTCTTCGTTTTATAGATTTGTACATCCGTGAAAAGCCGTAATTTCCAAAGTGCTTTAATTGCCTTAGGAATATCACCGCCTGGTATCCGAATATTACTACCAACTTTGAGCCCTGCGATAGAAATAATAGCATTATCATCGCTATATTCTGCACCTTGTACTGTTACTCCACCAATTTCGTAATCTTTCGGTTCAGAATAATCAAAAATAGCTTCTTCTTGACCATAGGTCGCAACAGTAGCTAAGGAAAATATAGAAAGCAAAAAGAAAAATCGTTTCATAATATGTATTTCTGGTCTAGAGACCTCATAACTTAACGTTCAAAACGGAGCGCAAAGATAACACGTTCTCTGACAATTTTGGTGGTGACAAAAAAAATAGCAAAGTAGAAGTAAGAATTTATACGCAATTCAATAGAAGATGTCGTACAAAATAAAATGAATTTCTTTGTTGTCAGATGAGGCAAAAGATGTAGACATAGCTTAACTCTGACGAAATTTTTTAACGAAATATGACGGCAAAGAAAACATTTTATGTACGACATGCTCTATTGAATCGCGTATTAGAAGACTTTGCTGAAATTTTTGCCACCTTATCAACCAAAATGTTAGAGAACCAAAATAACAAAATATTTTGCTTGCAACATAAAGAGGGAATAGGAATAGTTGGGGTTGTATCAGGTTTTTATTTTGGATACGAAATTGTTTTTTATCAGGAATTAGTCTTGTATTCAAGCCATTACTAAAATATGTAAATTTTTATTTTTATTCGTGCTTTTTCGTGAAATGTGAATGACTCTAGAAATAGACTTACTTTGCCCGAACCAATCCATCTTTTGAAATGTTTTTACCTAGCAAAAACGATTCAATAGCTTAGACCATTCTACTTGTTCTTTTTTCTTCTAAAAAAGACAAAAAAGCAGTTTCGTAGCCCTCCTATGTAAGGGTTTTTTGAATTCTTTAGAAGAAAAAAATGCGGCGCATTATGGACTAATTTATTTAGAGCTTGTTGGGGATTTTCAGTTCGTAAAAATCCCCAACAAGCTCTAAATCGTTTTCACTTATTGGATTTATACTTTGACTTCGTTCTGAATGATGTTGTAGAACATGGAAAATAATTCAGAATAAAGTTTATTAAACAATACATAGACGAATCGTAAAAGATGAGCTTTAAACTTGAATCCCCTTTCCAGCCAACAGGGCATCAGCCACAGGCAATAGAGCAATTGGTAGAAGGTATTCAGCGAGGTGAAAAATCTCAAGTACTGCTTGGAGTAACAGGTTCAGGGAAGACCTTTACTATGGCAAATGTGATAGCACGACTCAATCGCCCTACGCTCATTTTAACCCATAATAAGACCCTCACTGCACAGTTATATGGGGAGTTTCGAGAATTTTTCCCTGATAATGCAGTAGAGTACTTTGTATCTTATTATGATTACTATCAGCCCGAAGCTTATATTTCTGTCACCGATACTTTTATTGAAAAAGACCTCATGATAAATGAAGAAGTGGACAAATTACGCCTCCGGGCTACTTCTTCTCTGCTATCTGGTCGCCGCGATGTGATTATAGTAGCTTCCGTTTCTTGCATCTATGGTATGGGGAATCCAGAAGATTATGCAACAGGTATTATTCGGATTAAAAAAGGAGAAGTAATTACTCGCAATACGTTTCTCCTAAAACTCGTGGAAGTCCTCTATTCGCGTACCGAAACAGATTTCAAACGTGCTACTTTCCGAGTGCGCGGAGATACGGTAGATATTAATTTGCCATATGTGGATTATGGCTATCGAGTGACCTTTTTTGGAGATGAAATCGAAGAAATAAAAATGCTAGAGTGCGAGAGTGGTAAAACAATGGAAGCACTCGAAAATGCAGCTATTTTTCCCGCCAACCTCTATATCGCACCCCGTGATCGAATACACGATATCATTAACAACATACAAGACGAACTCCAAGCACAAATTGAGTATTTTGAGCGCGAAAAACGTTATACGGAAGCACAACGTGTGAAGGAACGTGTCAATTTTGATATTGAAATGATGAAAGAATTGGGCTATTGTAATGGCGTAGAAAACTACTCTCGCTTTTTCGACGGACGCAAGCCTGGCACGCGTCCTTTCTGCCTGCTCGATTATTTTCCTGATGATTATTTGATACTGATAGATGAAAGTCATGTGACTATTCCACAGCTACGCGGTATGTGGGGTGGGGATCGTGCGCGGAAGAATAATTTGGTGAGCTATGGTTTTCGCTTGCCTTCAGCTATGGATAATCGTCCCTTGAGTTTTATAGAATTTGAAAGCTTAATCAATCAATCAGTCTTTGTAAGTGCTACGCCTAGTGATTATGAACTAGAGCAGACAGGAGGTGTATTTGTAGAACAAGTAATTCGTCCGACAGGTTTGCTTGATCCTCCGATAGAAGTGCGGCCTAGTCTCAATCAGATTGATGATTTGATGGATGAAATCAATGAACGCATTCAAAAAGATGAGCGGGTTTTAGTAACGACGCTCACGAAGCGGATGGCGGAAGAACTATCGAAGTATTTTGCTAAAATGAACATTCGAGTACGCTATATTCACTCGGAAGTAGATACGATGGAGCGTGTAGAAATTCTACGAGATTTGCAGCTTGGACAGTTTGATGTGTTGGTAGGTGTAAACCTGCTTCGAGAAGGGTTGGATTTACCCGAAGTATCGCTCGTGGCTATTTTAGATGCGGATAAAGAAGGTTTTTTGAGAAATGATAGATCGCTAACACAAACGGCTGGACGTGCCGCACGAAACTCGAATGGTTTAGTGATTTTTTATGCTGATAAAGTTACGAAAAGCATGCAAATGACTATAGATGAAACCAATCGTCGTCGCGCTATACAGATTGCTTATAATGAAGAACATCATATCACGCCTACAACTGTCCGAAAGAGCCGAGAAGACATTATGAATAAGCAATCTATATTGGATATTCGAGGAGGAAAAACCGCTTATATCGAGCCTGAAACGCCTAGTATTGCAGCCGATCCAATTATTAGCTATATGACACGCGATCAACTCGAAAAAACTATAGCAGAAACCGAACGCAAGATGAAAAAAGCGGCAAAGGAACTCGACTTTATCTCTGCTGCCCGTTTTCGGGATGAGATGTTGGCTTTGAAGGAGCGGGTGAAGAGTGCGGTTTAGATAACAATTCTGAATGTTTGATTTAAACGGTAAATATGTCTGAGTGCTTAGAAATTCTAGATACTATGGTACAAATCGTGCAAAAATGGAAGTGATTTGACAATTTCATTTGATAATTCCCTTAGAATTGCTTTATTGTTGAAAATCTGAATAGAGTAAATGCATTTTTGATGCCTTTGTTCTACAATCTGACAGCTTCACGATTAATAGTACATGAAATTATTAGCAGATAGCGGTTCTACGAAAACTGCTTGGGCCTTTTTAGATAAACAAGGAGGCATCAAACAACTAACCGAAGAAGGAATTAATCCAGTGCAGCAAGATGAGATGACAATATTAAAGACTGTCTCACCAATTGTTGCCAAACGAGAAATTGATACTGTCTATTTCTATGGATCAGGGGTTATTGAAGAGAATCGATATAAAATAGAGACCGTTTTCAAGGAATTACTCCCTGATTTGCGACATCTAGAAGTCCGAAATGATATTTATGCCGCAGCGCGTGCGCTTTGTCAACAAGAGCCTGGTATTGTTGGGATCTTAGGCACAGGTTCTAATTCGTGTGTTTACGATGGAAAGGATGTAGTGGCGAATATTGGAGGCTTTGGTTTCATACTAGGAGATGAAGGTAGTGGTGCAGTGCTTGGAACAAAATTGTTAAGTGATTTTCTTTATAAGAAAATTCCTACAGCCCTTTATGAAGATTTGAAAGAAGAATATCATCTTAATAAAGATTATATCTTTAAAAAAGTGTATTTCACCCCTTTACCCAATCGGTTTTTAGCGCGTTTTGCGCCTTTTATTTATAAGCATCGCCAAAACCCCTATATCCATACATTACTTCAGGAACATTTTGCCAATTTCTTTACAAGCAAAGTCTTATGTTATGAAGCTTATAAAGCTTATCCTTGTCACTTAGTTGGTTCTATTGCTTATTATTTTGAGGATGCAATTCGAGAACAAGCTAATAAACTTGGAATCCAAGTTGGTAATATTCAACAAACACCTATGACTGGTTTGATTGCTTATCACCAACTAAAGTGATATTCCTTTGGAATGAAAAGGAGTAGAAATTTTACTAGGAAGTGTTAAAGTCTATAAAAACTAATTATCTTTAATATTTTGAAAATCAATGCTTTATGACTGTTTGAGGTCAAATGTATGTATAAGCATATTGACTTTAACGCGATAGGAAGGTGACTCTAAAAGAGTCTTTCGTCTCAAAAGCAAGTACAATAGATTTTAAGTTCGTTGTCATTTTGAAAGCTATGAATAATCTAAAAACTTCCTTTGTACAAAGGAAGTAAAGTACTTAGATAATTCAGCAAATAAACACAAACGTTACAATTAAAGCAAAGTTAAATAGCCATTTGTAGTCATATGGTTATCACATTATTTCATTTATTTGTTTTAACTCAAGCAATAATTTGGGAGATGCTAGCATTATTATCTCCACATGTATCGTTACTTAAATTTTACAAAAAGGCAAACTTATATGTACTAATCCGATATATTTCGGGAGCGATTTAAGTAAAATTGACTATGTCTAATCCTTTCAATGACATGATGAATGAAGACATGGACAGATTCCATGAGTTTCATTCAGAAGGGATCAGAGAGAACGTCGAGCGAAGATTATCGAAGTTAGCTTTGTTTACCAATCCCTTTAAAGTACTTCCACAAGAATTTACAGCCTTATCTGATTCTAAGTCGGAAGACATCAAGTTGGGTGTATCACGCAACCTTTCATCCTCTACTGCATTGGGTGAAATAGTGGGTTCGTATTTGAATGTTTGTGTGCAATCATTCTTTACCTTCAATGCTACGGTATTGGATGGCATTACCGAACAATTGAAACTTTCAGGCGGAAGAACTATTGCCACTGCTAGTGTGAAAGTGTATGAGTTTTTAGCAGCCAAACGCTTAGCTTTAGGAGAAAAAGTGTCTGCTTTAGATGTAGACGGCATTTTTGACGCTTATAAGCCACTGCAATTTGAGTTTGCTTTACCTTTCAGTGAGAGCTATGTGAAAGAACGCATTCCTCAACATCTTGCTACGCTATTTCAGCGTATAGGTGTTACGGAGTTTAGAATTGCTAGAATTGAAAAATCAAATTCAGGCGTAAAACTAACACTTGCACTACCAGAGGAAAATGGCATTCATTTAGTGAATAGCTTTAGTGCAGCAGATTTTGCTGATTTGCGAATAGTATCTATGGAAGTTGTAGAGAATGCGATAGAAGAAGTATTTCCTATTCCTTTTGAGCAAGATATCAAACAAGTTATAGCAGATATTGAAGCCTTATTAGATTTAGGCAAACTAGAAGAGGCATTAAATAACTGTATCTCTTTCTTATCGAATTATCGACTATTGCGTCCGCAAGGTCAAGTCTATAAATTGCAAGGGAATTACGCTTATATTAATAATAATAGAAGCAGCTTACCACATGCAACTATAGCAATCGAAGAAAATAGAATTACGCAAGCACTTCGCAACTTGCTTAATAGTTTATAAATTTCTTTTTTCGGAGGTGAGTTCTAGAACTCATCTCCGAAATTCGTTAAGAGCTTGTTGGGAATTTTTACAAACTGAAAATCAACAGCTTGCGGTTTTGACAATATGAAAAATGAACGGCTTACCTGCCTTTGTCGGCAGACAGGTCTGGATATGTCGCTTATTTTTCATGCAGTCAAGCCTGCCCGTTCCATTCAGGCTTGTCTGCTACAAGCAGGCGGGTTCGTAAG
>CALGLY010000620.1 GCA_937959095.1 uncultured Saprospiraceae bacterium | reverse complement strand
ACTTTGGTTGTGGTTCGAGTAGGGAACATGCAGCTTGGGCTTTGGCAGATGCTGGCTTTCTCGTGGTAGTGAGTAGCTTTTTTGCGGATATTTTTAAAGGCAATGCGATGAATAATGGCATTTTGCCCATCACGGTATCCGATGATTTTCTACATCACTGTTTCGAGACGATAGAAGCCAATCCGAAAGCGACTTTTAATGTCAATTTGGAACAACATAAATTTATCAATACGAGTACAGGCGAAAGCGCGACTTTTGAAATTGATGAATACAAAAAGACCTGTTTACTCAATGGCTACGATGACCTCGATTTTCTGCTAAGCTTGGAGCAGGATATTACGACTTTCGAGAAGGAGCAGGTAATTTATTAATAAAAGCCCTGCTTGCAGCAGGCAAGTGTGAGACTTTTAGATGTGAGATAGGAGATAAAAAAATCTCATGTCTCACATCTAAAAGTCTCACATCTATTTACACAAGAATGCAACAACTAAAAAATATAGCGGTATTAGCAGGCGACGGTATTGGGCCAGAAGTGGTGGAGCAAGCCGTGAAAGTGCTAAAGACAGTTTCTGAAAAATATAACTTAGGACTTACTTTTCAAGAGGGACTTATCGGGGCAATAGCGATAGATGAAACGGGAGATCCTTTCCCGAAAGCGACCGAAAATTTATGTAATGCCGCCGACGCAATTCTGCTAGGTGCGGTGGGTGATCCGAAATTTGACAATGACCCAAATATAAAAGTGCGCCCCGAACAGGGCTTGCTACGAATGCGGAAAACCCTTGGTTTATTCGCTAACATTCGCCCAACGGTGATGTATGAGGAACTTGCCGACTTTTCACCCCTCAAAAAAGAACGCTTAGAGGGTGTAGATTTGATTATCTATCGAGAGCTAACAAGCGGTATTTATTTCGGTGAAAAATCCACTTCGGAGGATGGACAATCGGCGCAAGATGTTTGCTATTATGAAGTGTCCGAAATTGAACGTATTGCACACCTAGCTTTCCAAGCAGCCCAAAAACGACGAAAGAAACTCTGCCTAGTCGATAAGGCAAATGTACTAGAATCCTCGCGCTTGTGGCGACGGGTGGTACAGCGTATCGCACCGCAGTATGCCGATGTGGAGGTAAGTTATATGTTTGTGGATAATGCCGCGATGCAACTCATTGTTTGGCCCGCGCAATTCGATGTGGTGCTGACTTCCAATATGTTTGGTGATATTCTCTCCGATGCAGCTAGTGTGTTATCAGGTTCTATGGGCTTGTTGCCGTCGGCTTCTATCGGAAATGCGAATTATTTGTTTGAGCCGATTCATGGCTCGTACCCGCAAGCTACGGGTAAAAACATTGCTAATCCAATGGCTACAATACTTTCTGTGGCAATGCTCTTGCGCCAATTCGACCTCGATGCCGCCGCTACGGATATTGAAGCAGCAGTACATCGCTGCATTCAAGAAGGTTTTGTAACGGAGGACTTAAATAAAGAACGGTTTCTTGGAACGCGTGAAGTAGGGGAGAAGGTGGCGGAGTTCTTGGGGTAGGTTTTTGTTTTTTTACTTGCCGAAAAAGCCTGATGACGTTGTTGTTGGGCTTTTTGTTTCTAGTGCTTTGTCAAGTATGAAGTGGAAAAAGAGGGTATTAAATCTTGTTTAAATGGTATAAGTTATTCCTTCAACGATTCTTAATATGGCAATATCAAACCGCTGATAATAGGAACAATCTACACAAGATCAAATTAGCTCCTCAACAATTTAGCTGATTCTGTATCTTTGCACAAAAAAGCAAATCGACAGAACAAAAATTATGAAGTTAGTATTTTCGTTTCTCTTATTTTTTACGCTTGGCATCGCCCTAGCACAAGATTACGATGAGCAATTCAATGTAGCCAACGAAGCCTTTAAAAATGGAAATTATGCTTCGGCAGTTTTGCAATATGAAGCTATAGAAAAGGCAGGTCTGCAATCGGCTGAATTGTACTATAATATCGCTACAAGTCAGCAGCAACAAGGCGCATTGGGTAAAGCGATTCTATATTATGAACGCGCCCTACAAATCGCGCCTTCCGATGAGGATATTCAACACAACCTAGAGTTGGCGCGCCTAGAACTGAAAGACGAAATAGAAGCCCTTCCACCTTTCTTTCTACGAGCTTGGTGGAATAGTCTCCGTGATAAATTAAACGCTGGAACATGGGCAAAATGGGGATTGCTTCTCCTTTGGCTTGGAATAGGAGGACTTATTCTTTGGCAACTTTCACCAGAGCGGTCGCAACGAAAATTGGGCTTTTCTGTAGGACTTTCCTTGGTATTATTTAGTCTTTTACCCTTTGCATTAGCCTATAGCAAAGCCCAAGTGGAAGCGCATAGTGGCTATGGCATTATTTTAGAGAAAGAAATCGCCCTGCGCCATGCAGCCGAAGAAGCGAGCGGAAAAATAGTAGATTTACATGAAGGCACTAAGGTGCAATTGCTCGATAGAATAAGTACATGGCATAAAATTCGCTTAGCAAATGGCGAAGAAGGTTGGCTACCAGAGGGTGTTTTTGAGGAGATTTAGGTAATGAAGAATAGAAAAGGGAAAATGGAGAATAATACCCTTTATGAACAACATAACAGTTTGATTATCAAGTAAAATCATTCGGTTCGCTTAAGTTTTAAGAGCTTCAGAGTTTGCATATGGGATATTTTATTGCACTAATATGCCATTCTCTACTACAAAAGACTGTGCTAGATTTAATATCTTTGCGCCGCCGTTCTGAATGCTTGTTAGTTTTTTATAACTACAAGCTGCTAATTTTGAAAACATAATCGCCTGTATTATGCTTAATAAAATGACAAGCGACAAGCGTGTTCGCTTTAAGAGTACACCGAAAAAAAGTGAGTTTATTAAAGTACTACGCCAACGAGTAGATACTTATTTCAAAGACAATAATATCAGTCCTTATTCCAATGGAGAAATGATTTTTAAAACCATTTTCTCTGTTGTGTCTTGGGTGGGCGTTTACGCCCTCATCATGTCCGATGTATTGAGTGGAAATCCATTTCTGCTCATCATGACTTTCATGGTGCTGGGGTTTGTCAATATTTTTATTGCCTTCAATATCATGCACGATGCGACGCATGATGCCTATTCGGAAAAACAGTGGATAAATGACCTGATGGGCTATAGCATGAATTTTATTGGTGGCAATCAATATCTTTTCCGCAGAATGCATGGGGCACATCATGGCTATGTGAATATACAAGGCATTGATGTGACACTAGAAACGCATGGAATGTTTCGCTTCACACCAGATGAGCCGTGGTTACCTAAGCATAAATACCAACATATCTACACGCCGATGCTCTACGCATTAGCAATGATACATTGGGTGACGGTGAAGGACTTTAAGTGGTTTTTTTGGGAAACGAATATCGGAAACTTGAAAAACATCAAGCATCCTACCAATGAATATATCATCTTAATTATTTCAAAAATCGTCTACTTCGGATTGAGTCTAGCTTTGCCGCTTATGTTTCTATCTGCACCAGCTTGGGTGATTGTAGTAGGCTTTATTTGGATGCATATCTTGCCAAGTCTTACCTTCGCATTGATGTTTCAAGTAACGCACATCTACGAAGGTACGCACTTCCCGCAGCCTGATGATGATGGTAATATCGAGAATAACTATGCCCTACACGTATTAGAAACAACCGCTGACTTTTCAAGAGAGCGACCAATCGGTACTTGGTTTATGGGAGGTATCAATATTCATGTGATTCACCATATCTTCCCGAAGGTGTGCCATGTGCATTATCCAGTACTTACTAATATACTGAAAGAAACTGCGGAAGAATTTGGGATTGACTATCATGAAAATCCGAATTTCTGGGTAGCTCTAAAGAAGCATATGTGGATGCTAAAACACCTAAGTAAGGAAGATGCAACCGTGCCACGCTACGGCAAAAGTGCGTTGTTGACTTAAAAACTAGACTTGTGATGTAAGGTGTGAGCGTTGAGGTTATATCAGATAATTCTCTCACATCTTACATCTCATCACATCTATACCACAATGTATAAAGGAAAAAAAATAGTGGTGGTATTGCCTGCCTATAATGCCGCACTGACGTTAGAAAAAACCTATAATGAAATTCCATTCGATTTAGTAGATGAAGTTATCCTGTGCGATGATGCGAGTAGTGACAATACTAGTACTTTGGCTGCTTCCATCGGTATCAAGCATGTCATTGTGCATGAAAAGAACAAAGGCTATGGCGGTAATCAAAAGTCGCTCTACAACAAAGCCCTTGAGCTTGGTGGCGACATCGTAATTATGCTTCATCCCGACTATCAGTATACGCCCAAGCTCATTCCTACTATGATCAATATCATTGGCGAAGAACTGTATCCTGTTGTTTTAGGTTCGCGGATCATCGGTAAAGGCGCATTGAAAGGTGGTATGCCCGTCTATAAATATATCGCCAATCGTTTCCTTACGCTCACCCAAAATTTATTAGTCAATTACAAACTTTCCGAATATCACACAGGTTATCGCGCCTTTAGTCGTGAGGTGCTGACGGCTATTAATTTCGAGCAAAATTCGGATGATTTTGTCTTTGATAATGAAATGCTTTCGCAAATCATTTATGCTGGTTTTGATATTGGTGAAGTGAGTTGTCCTACCAAATACTTTGAAGAAGCGAGTTCCATCAATTTGAAACGCAGTACGATTTATGGATTGGGTGTATTGCGTGTTTCGGTGCAGCATTTTTTCCAGCGAATAGGATTGGCGAAATTTAGAATGTATCAGAAGGAATAAAATTAACAATTCAGTTACCCATCTACAAGAATCTAATTTGCAAAGGTTGTCAAACAGTCTTTTTTCTACTAAAAAGGTACAAAAGTATAGTACATAGATACGAAAGTCATACAGTCCACACATTTTGACACTTCTTTATTCTTTCTCCCTATCCTAAGAAGTATAAATTCAATATATTTGCGCCCATGAAGCAAGAGAATACTAGAAACTTCTGCGTAATCGCACATATTGATCACGGAAAGAGTACACTTTCCGATAGATTACTAGAATATACGCAGACGATTTCGGAGCGAGATATGCAAAGTCAGGCACTCGATGATATGGATATTGAGCGCGAGCGAGGCATTACGATTAAGAGCCATGCCATACAGATGAACTATGAGCATACGGATGGTACGAAGTATACTTTCAATATGATTGATACGCCGGGTCACGTAGATTTTTCTTACGAGGTATCGCGCTCTATTGCGGCTTGCGAGGGCGCATTGCTCCTCGTGGATGCATCGCAGGGCATACAAGCACAAACCATTTCCAACCTCTACCTTGCCATCGAGCATGATTTAGAAATCATTCCAGTCCTGAATAAAGTGGATATGGAAAGCGCGATGATAGATGAAGTATCCGACCAAATTATTGACTTGATTGGTTGCAAGAAGGAAGAAATTATCTTGGCGAGTGGTAAAACAGGCATTGGTATTCCTGACCTAATGGCTTCTATTATTGAAAATATTCCTGCTCCTGAAGGCGATCCAAAAGCCCCTCTACAAGCCTTGATTTTTGATTCGATGTTCAATTCTTATAGAGGAGTGATTGCCTATTATCGTATCTTGAATGGTACGGTGAAAAAGGGCGATAAAATCCGCTTCATCAATACAGAAGGAGAATATATAGCAGATGAAATCGGGATTCTGCAAATGGATATGATTCCCAAAAAAGAACTGCGCGCAGGAAATGTGGGGTATGTGGTAACTGGGATCAAGGAATCAAAAGAAATTAAAGTAGGAGATACGATTACTTTAGCAGAAGAACCCGGAGAATCGATTCATGGATTCGAGGAGGTGAAACCAATGGTATTCGCGGGTATTTTCCCGATTGATAACGATGATTTTGAGTCGCTGCGCGAAAGTTTGGAGAAGCTACAACTCAATGATGCTTCTTTGGTCTTCGAGACGGAGACTTCGGTAGCGCTTGGTTTTGGTTTCCGTTGTGGTTTCCTCGGGATGCTGCACTTGGAGATTATTCAAGAACGCCTGTCTCGCGAGTTTGAGCAGGAAGTTATTACTACCATTCCAAACGTATCCTATTTTGCCTACACCAAAAAAGGCGTAGAATTGGATGTACGTACCCCTACAGATTTGCCCGACCCGAATCATATTGAGCGCGTAGAAGAACCTTATATTATTGCACAAATCATTACGAAGCCTGAATTTATTGGCTCTATCATGAACTTGTGTATGGAGAAACGCGGTATCCTCACGAAGCAAACCTATCTGACACAAGAGCGTGTAGAATTGAGTTTCGACTTACCACTTGCAGAAATTGTATTTGATTTCTACGATCGCTTGAAATCTATTTCGCGAGGCTATGCCTCCTTCGATTATTCGCCTACGGATTATCGAGCATCGGATTTAGTGAAATTAGATATTAAACTCAATGGCGAATCGGTGGATGCGCTTTCAGCACTTGTGCACCGCGATAAGGCAGAATCGTTCGGACGTAAAATATGTAAGCGACTGAAAGAACTCCTACCACGTCAGCAATTCGTGATTGCGATTCAGGCGGCTATTGGTGCAAAAATTATCGCGCGTGAAACGATTTCCGCACTTCGTAAGGATGTAACTGCAAAGTGCTACGGTGGTGATATTTCGCGGAAGCGGAAGCTACTAGAAAAGCAAAAGAAGGGTAAGAAAAAGATGCGTCAAATTGGGAGCGTGCAAGTGCCACAAAAGGCATTCTTGGATGTGTTGAAATTGGATTAAATTTTTGATTGACAATTAAAAGTTGACAATTGATAATGCTTCCGAATACGCTATCTATTGGAGATAATTGTACTGTAATTGCACTTTCAGAAACGGAAGTGGGTAAGCTATTCATAGGCGATACGCGCTCGGATATTGGTTCGGAAGCAGAAAAGATGAAGTTTGCGAATCAAATTAATAATTTGATTGTTAAGTTTATTCGCTTAGACATCAATGAAGAATTGAATAGTGATATGCTTGTGAT
>CALGLY010000619.1 GCA_937959095.1 uncultured Saprospiraceae bacterium | reverse complement strand
GGTATAATCCAACGCAACTTGGCGACTCCGAAGCAATTCAAAACGCTGTGCGAAAAAATTGGGCGTACTATAATTATGGTACTGTCCGCCACTTAATAAGACTTGATGATTTGCATTCGGCTGATAACGTAGTCCTGCTTGCGCGCTCCAAAAATGGGCTTGCCCTTGCAAGGGAATATTAGTCCGCAGTCCTGATGATAACGACCAGGTCTCTTCAAAATCCCAATGCAAGTAGGCGTAGGTCTGCACATCGTTTTGGTTGAGATTATTTCGCGTATAAAAATTAGGCGATTCGGAGGACCAGGCATAATAAAAACTCGGAATGCTATCCTTGAAATTGTAGCCCCTATAATTGTGCGATGCTCCGATTTGGATATTGGCGGCATCCGTCAAGTAGTGCTTGTAATCAATGCCTGTGTAGATTTCATTGGTTTTGCTATTGGAGGTTAAATTGCCAAACTGTGTGCCTTCTTTCGAATAATTCGTACCATTTCGGAAGTAGAGCGCGCCTTTTTTAGTGAGTCTTGTCAGATTGCTAACCGTGAAAACGCGCTTATTGGTGCTTTCAAAATTATCGGCATAGCTAAAGATTTCGGCATCAATATCGGAGCGTTCATCTATAAAATAGACAAAGGAATTGAAAGTCGTTTTTTCGCTCAAGCGATAGTGGAAATTTGCACCTGCGTCCTTCGTGAGGAAGCTATTGATTTGGGGTAAAGCTGCTTTTTGAATACCTGTAAAGGCACCCGAAAATTGAATATTTCCATAAGCTTGAATAAAGCCATTTTTATCTATTTTTTGACCCCAAAAGGCACCCGCACTCGCCAAGGTAGCGGATAGGTTCAAGCGGTTTTCCTCGATGCTTTGGGGCGTATTTATTTCTACTAAACCCGCGCTTGTATTGCCATAAGTCAAAGGCGGATTGCTAGCATAGACGTATTGTCGCCCAATAATTTCAGGATTAAACAAGCTAAAAAAGCCTTGATTATTCAACTGACTTGCTCGCACAGGCTTATAGATTGGTACGCCATTCAACACCACGCGCGTCCTATCGGGGGAACTGCCACGTAAGGATGGATTCGCGGTTTCATTCGCGGTCGTGGAAGCAGGTAAGGAGGTAATTGCTTTCAACGGATCAGCTTGCGCCACAGGATTCATGTAAATATCCAAGCGGCTCAATTGCGTTACCGCGAATTGTTCTGAAATCGGGTTCGTTGCCTTCACCGTTATCTCGGATAGACTCAAGGCATTAGCGAGAAGTTTCAGCTTTATATTTTCTAAATCGGAGATACTTTCTACAGGGAGTTCTAATTTTTGATAACCAATAAAGGAAACCACTAAAGTATCTTTCAAGCTACTCGCTTCGAGGGTAAATTTGCCATCAAAATCCGTGGTCGTGCCTTGCGAAGGCGCATTTTTGCAATAAACATTTGCTGCAAAAACCGCTTCGCCTGATACCTCTTGCACGAGTCCGCTAAGGCGGGTTTGCGCCCATGCACTACTCGCAAACAAGAAGCTAATAACTAGCATTATATATTTCATCGGTGTGATTTTTTATTGAACCATATAATGTATATAAGGGCATTTAAGCCAAAGCGACGTGTACCCTATTTTCTTATATGAACTTATATGCCTTATATGGTTCAAAAGAAAAAAACTAAATCAACTTAGCAGCCAATTGGCTAATCATATAACTATTCGGAAATTCTGTGTTAGCAGCTTTGAACTGTTCCTTCGCCTTCTCTAAATCATCTTGCTTGATGTACCACTTTATCAGCAACTCATAGGCTTCCTCTTTTCCCCAAGATGGTAGATATTCATTCGCTACTTTTTGGGCATCAAGAGAAATTGCTTTTAGCAGATAAGCTTCTGCTTCTTGGCCGCCGCCATATTTTTCAGGCGTATAAAAATCATTGCTTCCATAGACATATTGAGCGCGGATATTCTCGGCATCAATAGCAATGGCCGTTTCTGCGTTTTTCTTGATTTGACCTGCTAAAAACATAGCGCGCATTCCCTTAAATTGAATACTAAAACCTTGCAGCATACTTAGCAGTGCATAGTCTTCGGAGTTCTTTTTCTTCATGGCTTTCATCCACTCCACGCCCTTATCTACTGCCGCTTCGGAGGCATCGCTGTCCCCTGCCTGAATATGGAAAATAGCCATATAGAACTGCAAATAAGCGCGCCAATACTGAATCAAGTTTTGTTTTTTGTTTTTATAAAGTGTTTCTAATTCGCCACTTATTTCCTGCATCGCATCGCTCTTTTTAGAAACCATAGCTTGCGCGAAAGCGGATTGTATACGCCCCTGTATACCTGCCAAAGAAGGCTCGGTAGTTGCGCTTGCTTGCTGGGTTTCGTAGCTGACTACTTGCGCGAAATTGATAGGTTCGGCACTGCTACCACAAGCCGTGAATAATACTAGAAGAAAAATAAGTGACCGTATCATAATTTATATTTTTAAAGTAGTTTATTTTATAAACTGAATTGATGAAAAAAATAGGTTTTAAAAGGCGTAAATCTTTGATTTACATTGCATTATAATTTTTAGGAAGTCGAATATTTTCTAAAAGAAAAATTCTGAAAACCTTCCAATTCTGAAAATTCTGATTCAATTCCCCAAGTACTTCTTAATCGCATTGACATAGGTATCAAAAGCCTCTAAACCCTTCGGGGTAATCTCTACTGCGGTGTGCTGATAATTATTTTGATGCCCTTTCTTGATAGTGATATATTCCGCTTCTTCTATTTTTTTTAATTGTACACTAAGATTACCAGAGCTTGCCTTGGTTAGTTCCTTCAATTCATTGAAGTCCGATTTTCCATTGGCAACCAAATAGGAAATAATAGCAAGCCGAAGCTCTGAATGTATGATTGGATTTAATTTCTTTAGCACACTTCTTGTTTTAGTTATTGCTTACTTGCTATGCTTCTTGCGATGATTTGTCATCAGCAATAAACCTGGAATCAAAACACCTACTACCGATGCAATGCCCATTATTAAGGGTTGATACATCCAATCGACTAGGAAGCTTCCGAAGCCTGCAATATTAAGCAAAATACCTGCAACTAAAAGAATTCGGCTGCCTAGTATGCCGCCTGAAATGGTAATTGCCATACCTATTAAAATCAAAATAATAGGTATCAAACTTGTAGTCAAGAAAGAAGGAAACCCAAAACCTAGAATTAAAATATTAATAGAAACAACCATCCAACTTATCGAAATCATTTTACTTACCTTATTACTTGACATCACCTGCTTTTTGCTGTAATACCAGGCAGAAAACAGACCGCCTAGAGGCATCAAGAAGTAAGGATAATAATTGATGCTATGGTAGCCATCTTTTAGTAAAAAAAATTGACTAAAAGCTGCTACCGCCGTCAGAAGTCCCCAAAAGACATAAATCAAACCGTCTTCTTCAAACTGCGTTTTTGCCTCCTGAATCGCTTGTGTAATGATTTCTAAACTCCGTTCTGGTGTTAGCTTGTTAGCATTCATATTTGCTTTGTTTAGCACAAACATAAACTAGTTTATAAAATAAAGCAAATTTCAAAAGCCTCTTTTTTTCTAAAATCCGACAGAATTCGGAACTTTTTCGATGAACGTTTGGGTTAATAGGGGCAAATGACAAACATTCTTTACCAATTTTGGTGGTGACAAAAATTTTAGCAAAGTAGAAGTAAGAATTTACAAGACTTTGCTGAAATTCTTTGTCACCTTACCAACCAAAATTTTAGAGAATCATAATAAATGGTAGCTGAAACGTCAGTTATTTCCATTTGACAAAAGAGATAGCGATGCTTGAATCGCTTTTTCATCCTTGTGGTGAATAAAGGACAGCATAGTGCAAGCTATGTAAAAGGAGATGCTGGCCCACAGCTTTCCTGCTCCGAACTTCGTGTTCAGAGTCCGCTCAAGCAAGCACTGTCTTGCCTCCGTTCCTAGCGGAGGTCTTCGAGTAATCGGAGAACGGAGCATGAAGTTAGTGATAAGGTCTTGTAGGAAGAGACGCGTTCTTGGCCAACGGTGAGGAACGAATTGGGGTCGCTCCCATACCTTATCATGCGAAACTAGCGAATGCTGATTAGATAAAGTGTAGAATAATGGTAGAAGTCGTTACCGCGCAACTGCGATTATTCAGTACAAAAGGCGAACGGTTGTCTCACAAACAACCGTAGTAGTCTTGAAGCACGGCACAGTAGGCTTGGTAAGCTGAAACGCAGGAGGTGTGTTGTATTCTGTAGCTCAAAAGGCTATGGAGCGACTGGTCAGGCACATCTTAGTGGGGAAGAATAGCTCAGTTTGGTAGAGCATTTGACTTGGATCAAAGTGTCACAGGTTCGATTCCTGTTTCTTTATAAGGCAAAGACCTGACCGGTGTTATGTAATCAAAACGCCTAATTCCTAGGAGCGCGTGCGCTTAACTAGGAGTTGTGGAGGCTCGCAAGGCCAATACACTTGATGGAAGTTTGCACGCTAGGTGAGCGTTAGAAGCGTGACCGTATGCCGTGACGTAGCGGCAGGGGGAAAAAATGAAGTCGAGAATGCATAATGCGACGAGAGAACAGCCTCTCTCTGAAAAAAAAGGCGGCGTTGCTGGTGTACCAACTTGGTTGGTGGACAAGTTGCTAACCAAAGGATAAGCAATCCTTTTGGGTACGGCAACAAAGGCACTAGCACAAAAGGTGTAGTCTCAACCCTTTTTCTTTATTCTCAAAAACCACATTTTACAGCGGATAGGAGTTGCTTCTATTCGCTGTTTTTGTTGACTCAATAACATTCACCCAAAAATGATGTAGCAAAATTGTCGAGTTATCAATCCTTCTATGTTCTGATTTATAAAGTGCCTTACTCGACTCAGCTACTTGTTTGAGTTGCTCGCTCATAGCCCAAGTTAAGCCAAACTTATCCGCTTCACCTTTATTTGCTAAACGTTCTATTTTTTGGTTGATTTTTTCAAGATGGCTTTTGGAATTACCAGATTTTGAATAGCCAACAATTGCACTTTCGGGTAGTGTTTTACTCTTTTCGGGATTTCGATGGTTAAGACCATGTTGACATTTTTTAAATCGTTTGATTGCACCGTATTCTCCTGTCACATAATCTTTAGGAGGCAAAAATTTGGCTTCTATGTTGAATAAATAATATTCGCTGCTGGCTGTCAAATGAACTCCAATATCAATAGATCTTCTATCAGGTAAGG
>CALGLY010000618.1 GCA_937959095.1 uncultured Saprospiraceae bacterium | reverse complement strand
AGACCAAGGCGCATGCTTAATTAATTGAACCATATAAGGCATATAAGCTCATATAAGAAGAATCGCAAAGCGATTCAATAAAAACTTAAATGTCCTTATATGCCTTATATGGTTCAAACCTCACCCCAAAACGATAAATCGTACTTGTCTTATACTCTTCCTTCGGACGCAATATGGTAGACGGAAATACCGCTTGATTCGGAGAATCAGGAAAGTGCTGGGTTTCTAGACATAAACCTGCATATTTTTCATAAGACTTATTTCCTTTCCCAATAATTGTTCCATCAAAACCATTTCCCGTATAAAGCTGCACGCCTGGTTCAGTCGTCAACACCTCTAGTGTTCTGCCGGTCTTCGGTTCATATACCGATGCCACAACTTCTAAGCCCTTCCCTACTCTATCCAATACAAAATTGTGGTCATAGCCATTACCCAAACGCAGTTGTTCATTATCCATTCCTATACGCGCACCTACCGTCATTGGTTTGCGAAAATCAAAAGGCGTAGCTGCTACCGAATTAATCCCTGTCGGAATAAACGTTGCATCTACGGGAGTATATTGGCTAGCATTTATCAGCACTTCATGTTCCAGCACATCGCCATTTCCTGCTCCTTTCAGGTTGAAATAGGAATGATTTGTGAGGTTACAAAGCGTTGGTTTATCCGTAGTAGCTTCATAATTGATGACTAATTCATTCGCATTATTCAGCAAATAGGTCACTTTTACTACCAAATTCCCTGGATAACCTTCCTCCGTATCAGGGCTAGTGCGGCTAAGTACTACACCTACTCCATCCTGCTCCTCTATAGTTGTTGCTTCCCAAAAAACTTTATCAAAGCCTTTGATGCCGCCATGTAGTGCGTTTTCGCCATTATTTTTAGCTAAGTGATATACTGTTGCATCAATGCTAAATATTCCTTTTGCAATACGATTAGCATAGCGTCCGATTATCGCACCAAAATAAGGATGGCTCGTTTGGTAACTACTCAACTTATCAAAACCCAATACAATATCCTCAAATTCACCCTCGCGATCAGGTGTTTTAATAGAAGTAACAATACCTCCCAAATTGATGATTTCTACTGCTATGCCATTCTTGTTTTCTAAGCGAAATAGCTCCATTTCGCCCATTTTTGTTTGTTGTATTGTCATTTCTAATGCTTGCGTCCTTTTGCTTCTTCGGTTCGTGTAGCTTCTTCCAGCTTTTCTTTTTGTTTCTCTTCTTTTTTGCTCAATATGCCCGCATCTATACGCTCCAAATCAGGTTGTCCAGCATCTACCCAAGCCGAAAACCATACATCGCCCAAGGCTTTCACGGCTGCGCACATCCGCGTTTCTACCATGCCGCCCATTCGCTCATGATAGGCGGCGGCATATTCGCTACATTGAGTGCGAATTGTATTGCTAGAGCGTTCTTCAAAGCAAAATTGTTGATCATCAGGAAAACGTTCACTCAAATCTTTTTCTATCAATAAGACTGAATCAACTAGCTTATGACTTTCCAAAATTATATCCCAAAAATAGTCCTGCGGATCATCTATATAAGTCGCTTTTCCTACAAAAAAATCATAGCTTTTATCCGCGAACATTTCAGGTAATCGGCTTTCCCAAAACGCATGAATGCCTAGCTGATTCGTGAGTTGTCCGTTATAGTTTTCTGTAGTGTGTAGCGGCACATGAGCATCGCCTACATAATGTCCAATATCAGTAGAAAGCCGCAAAATTCGTTTATAATCATGCTTTTCAAATGCCTTCGTCAAGCGATGATAAAGACCTACTAAATTGTAAGGACATATGCCATACTCCGAAAAGCGATCTATAGCAAAAGCCTGTTGGCAATCCACATCTACGGCAAGTAAAGCATTCAGCGAATCACAAGAAATGGTCCATTCGTCTTCATAATAATTGGACATTACATTTTGTATAAAAAAGTCTTTGTAGGTACTTTCTTCGGTCTTCGATTTTACTATGATTTTGCTCATTTTTTCTTTCCCGAATAAATGCAGTGTATCGCCTAGCGTATTCACAGCATAAATATCGGTGTACTTTAGCAAGGCATTCGTCTTATTACGTGGCACTTCTGGAAAAGGGTATTCCCCCCAATGATCTAAGTCAATATAATGCCGCACCGCCTCATGCTTAGAAGCGTATCTGCGCTTATCCGCATCCACGGCATGTTCCGTGATGTATTCGATATTTTTTTTGTAAAAGCCAATCATATCCGAAGGCAAAGTAAAAACTGCCATCCGATTGATACGTCGATGTCCAAAAAAGCCCCATGCATCGCAGGTAGGAAGTGTGGTAGAAGCAAAAAGTAAAAGGGCTAAAATAGATAGTATATATTTCATAAATAAATTGACCTCTTAGATTCAATAAATAAATGCAACGGCATTTATAAAAATGCTATAAAAAGTTGAGAATCAAAAGTCCTGACTCTCGAATGACAAAAAAAGTCACCTCATCTTTTGGTTACAACACTCAACTTAAGATGAGACATTAAGTACACTGTAAATTAAATAGATTACAGTGTATTAAGCTCGACTTTAGCCATTGGCAGTTAGCTTTTGGCTTTTGGCTTTTAGCTACAAGTGTTTATAAATCAGATATTTAGTTTTATCACGCTCGTTGTTTTACAAGGAGTGTAAGAAAATAACCTTATGACCTTGTCACATTAAGCAGCCAAGGGCTAATAGCAAAAGGCTAAAGTCGAGTTAAGGCAATCTACAAAAATAAATAAGACACTTTATACTTGTAGATTGCCTTGATTCTTGAACAAAGGTACAAAATACAAGTATTGCAAGAAACAGGTAAAAGGTTGAGTCAAATCGGAATACAAATTGATATGAATAATCCAAAGTCTTATAAACGCAAAAAGCCCAGACCTTGCGGTCTGGGCTTCGTTGTTTATGTTACAAAAGACAAGCAGGGGAATGGTCTATCCCCTACTCACTCTTTATGTGTTACTCTAAGATAATCATCTTCTTGGTAGCAGTGAACTCCTTTGTTTCCAAGGTATAAGATAGT
>CALGLY010000617.1 GCA_937959095.1 uncultured Saprospiraceae bacterium | reverse complement strand
AGAGTACCTATTAAGCTAACAATATTCAACTAAGGTTCGCCCGTCCATAATACAAAAATTGCCAAAAACTATATTTTTCTAGTACCAAAGACTTTCTTGGATAGATGCCAATAGATTGGATTAGAAGTAGTACATGAAAACACCTGTATGTTTAATAGTTTGCCTATTGCTACTACTATTGAGTAGTAGCTGTAAGGAACAAGATGATGATCTGTCTGTACCTTCCCAAAATGCGTATGCGGCTTCTGATAGTGTTAGCACTACTAATGTCTCTTATTTACCGATAAATATTCAACGCAAACGCATTGCAATAGACACGATGGCAGCCCCTCAAATAACTATGGCAGGCCCACCAAAAAAAGTACCTGCTTATAATAATGCCAAAAAAATAGTACTTAGCCCACCAGAAATAATTCAACCCAATACCAATCTTCCTTTCCAGATAAAGCAACTAGACATAAGGTATGAAAAAACAGCGGTTACTTATCCTACTCCCTCAAAAGCGAAAGAAGCTGATTTTAAAGATAATGCGATATATGATATTCGCTTTTGGGATGTAAAACATGGACTCAATTCTTCTTATATTCATGCGATTTTTCAAGATAGTAAAGGCTACTTGTGGTTCGGTGGTTGGGAAGATGGCATTTGTCGCTTCGATGGAGATTCTTTCCTCACGTTCAATGCAGATCAAGGCTTGAAGAAAGAAGCGATTAACACGATCTGGGAAGACAAAAATGGAGATTTATGGTTGGGTACTAAAGAGGGATTGGTAAAATATGATGGCTACTATTTCACAGATTATCCAGAAATCACGGCCTATGTATCTGATATTTTTAAAGATAGCCAAGGAAGAATTTTCATTGCCACTTATGAAGGACTTATTTGGGAGGAAGAAGGATCGTTCTATACCCTAACATCAGAGAACTTCCCTCCTTGGATTACAACAAGCGTAGTAGAGGACAATAAGGGCAATATATGGTTTGGAACTAAATCTGGTTTGTACCGATGGAACAAAGAGGAGTTAAGCCACTGGGCAATAGATAAGGCAAACAATGGCGAGTTGGTTTTAGATTTATTTATAGCAGATGATGGCATATTGTGGATAGCAACAATAAAGGGGGCTTGGATGTATGACGGAACAAGCTTTAGGTATATTTCCAATTTAGAAGGCAAAGAAGTTCGTAAAGTTATCCAAGCCAACAATGGAGATATTTGGCTTGGAGTTTTCCAAGATGGCGTTTATCGGTATGATGGCGAATACCTACATCAGTATACGGAAAAAGAAGGCCTTAACAATAACGAAGTATTTCCACTATTGGAAGATGATAAAGGACAAATTTGGGTAGGTATGCACAGTGGTGGTGTAGACCGAATCAATCCCAATTCTTTTATCAACTTGACGAAAGAAGAAGGCTTGAGTTCTAATAAATTTAATCATTTTATTACAGATAGTGAAGGACACACTTGGATGGCCACAGAGTATGAGGGAGTAATGAAATACGATGGTACGCATTATTATTACTATTCTGAAGAACATGGAGGACTGCCCGTAGACCGCATACAATACCTACTAGAAGATAAGGCAAAAAATCTTTGGTTTGGCTCTTATGCCCAAGGCTTGATAAAATTTGATGGCAAAAAATTCACCTACTACACCACCGAAAATGGACTATGTGGAAATGAAGTATGGTACATCGTAGAAGATAAACAAGGCTTACTTTGGATTAGTACGCTTAAAGGAGGGTTATGTAGCTTTGATGGAAAGGAATTTATCCATTATCAAATGGAAGATGGGACACCTATTAGTAGGAATTTATTAATTGCTCAGGGCGAAAATTTGTGGCTATCCAATTACGATGATTTTTTTAAATATGATGGGCAAACTTTTTACCGTGTACAAACTGCGGCAGGTCATTCAGTAAGGACTATTAGCGTTTTAGAGGATACAAAGCATAGACTATGGTTAGCTTCTCCCGATGGCGTTTATCTCTTCGATGAGGAGACTTTTACGCATTATACCACCAAAAATGGCCTAAGTAATAATGAAGTATGGTCTATCAACCAAGATATCAAAAATAATATATGGATTGGCACAGAGAAAGGCTTGAATTTTGCTGAATTAAACGAAAATGCTCCAATAAAATTCAAAACTTTTAAGGAAGTAGATGGATTAAAAACGCAGGATAATATCCACAACTCAAGCTACCGACGAGGCAATGAACTATGGTGGGGCATGGGTAAAAATTTATTGCAACTTGATTTGAATAAATTTTATACTAATATCGACTCCACGCCTCCTACTGTACACCTCAATAATATCCGATTGAATGATCTTTTTTTTGATTTTTCTCAATCGAAAAAAGTACAACTGTCAAACGGAAAAATTGAATATAGTAGTCGTCCAAGATTTCAAAACTACCCCAATGATTTAGTAATTAGTCACAAAATCAATCACCTTAGTTTTGATTTTTCAGGGCTGGAATGGTCAGCACCCCACGATATAGTCTATCGTTATTTGTTAGAGGGACTGGAAGAAGACTGGAGTCCTCCTACCAAGGAAAGCAGGATTGATTATCGGAGTTTGCCTTATGGTGCATACACCTTTAAAGTTCAAGCTAAGGGAAGATGGAGCGATTGGAGCGAAGTACTCCCCTATTCCTTTACGATTCGTCCCCCTTGGTGGCATACTTGGTGGGCCTATTTGCTGTATGGAGGACTATTTTGTACTTTGATTTATGGTATTTCTAATGTTTTGCAGCGAAGATTAGTACTCCGAAACCAACTCAAACAAGAGCAAGACGAAGCCCAACGCCTAAAGGAATTGGATAGCTTCAAAAGTCGTTTATACACCAATTTAACCCATGAATTTAGAACACCGCTAACCGTCATTTTGGGTATGACGCAGCACATTAAAAGCAATCCCAAGCAATTTTTAGATACAGGAACAAAACTCATTGAGCGCAATGGTAAAAGCTTACTTCGGCTTATCAATCAATTACTAGATTTATCAAAATTGGAGAATAATGCATTCCAACTACAACTGCAACAAGCCGACATAGTTGCTTATTTGCGCTACCTTACGGAGTCTTTTCAAACCTATACCAATAGTCATAATTTATCTTTGCAGTTCTATTGTCCTTTGGAGGAACTTCAAATGGACTACGACCCTGAACAAGTCCAACAGATCATGACGAACTTACTATCCAATGCGGTGAAATATACGCGTTCGGGAGGGGCTATCAAAGTGAACGTAGCACAAAACGGACAGCAGCTTTATCTAAAAATAGAAGATACAGGTATTGGAATAGCGGCAGCGGATTTGCCCTATGTCTTCGATCGTTTTTATCAAGTCGATAATTCGGCAACTAGAAAAGAAGAAGGCACAGGTATTGGTCTAGCACACACCCGCGAATTGGTGCGACTGATGGGCGGCAAAATTAAGGTAGAAAGCGAGATAGAAAAAGGCACGGTTTTTTCTATTCTTTTACCGGTTACGACTAAGGCTGTCGTAAAAACCCCCGAACTACTTGCTACAGACTTAGCAGATGTCTTTCCTAAACCTGAAGGTAATAACACGACTAATACCGCCCAATTACCACAACTGCTTATTATAGAAGATAATCCTGATGTAGTAACCTACTTAGAAGCCTGTTTAGTCGCTCAATACCACATAGACATTGCGTTTAATGGAAAAATAGGCATCGAAAAAGCCCTTGAAAATAGTCCAGATTTGATAATCAGTGATGTGATGATGCCAGAAAAAGACGGCTACGAAGTATGTAATACCTTGAAACAGGACGAGCGAACTAGTCATATTCCTATAATACTATTGACCGCTAAGGCAGATACTGCTTCCAAAATTATAGGACTCAAACGAGGTGCGGATGCTTATTTGGCAAAACCGTTTGATAAAGAAGAGTTACTTACTCGACTAGAACAACTGCTAGAACGCCAACAACGTATCACCAATTATTTATCCAGAAAAATGAATGAAGAAAGCCTACCTCATTCCTTGGAGTCGGCTGTGCAAGAAGCGATAGCGGTAGAAGATGAATTTATTAAGAAAGTACGAAAAATAGTAGCAGAAAACTACACGAATGAAGATTTTGCACTGCCCCAACTTTGTCAAAAAATAGGAATGAGTCGCTCCCAAATATTCCGAAAAATGAAAGTCCTAATCAACCAATCACCTTCTGATTTTATTCGCACATATCGTTTGAAAGAAGCCAAAAAGTTACTAGAAACAGGCGACTTTACGGTTTCCGAAGTAGCCTGGAAAGTTGGTTATAAATATTTACCTCATTTTTCTAATTCTTATCAAGAATTATTTGGCGAATCGCCCAGCACAACCAACAACTAACTGACTATAAGCTACTTGAATGAGCAGCCAACCTAAAAAATGCAACCAATCTGTAATTTTTTCTTTGTGTTTTGCAACGCTTTTGTAACAACTTGACCCCAATTTGTAACGCAACAGGACTAAAACGCTCCCATCTTTGAAGTGTCAATTTTAAGTATTCAGTTTTCAACTTATTTCAATCAAAAATCAGGAAAGTAAACAAGGATATATTTCCTGACACAGGCAGATTTTGCCCTTTTATATATTTCAAGGTTATAGGACATATTTGTCACGATACACACTTACTATTACAATATTTTCAACCAAAATTAATTAACAATGAGAACATTACACCAATTTAATTCAATCCTTTTTCTACTTCTTCTTAGCTCTTTTTTTACCACCATGGCTATTGCACAGCCGAGTAATGATAGCTTTTGCAATGCTACCATATTGACCCTAGATGCTCCATGTGATATGGCAAATGGGGACTTGACAGCCGCAAGCTTGGAAACAGATGAGCCACTAGGCTCTTGTTTTTATGGTATTCCTAGCCAAGCAAGTGTTTGGTATCAGTTCACTGCACCCGAAAATGGCTTAGTACTTATCTCTGCCAACTTTCCAGGAGTAGGTACTGCTATTGATTTGCAGATGGCCTTATACGAACTAAGCGGTGAAAATTGCTCCTTTGATGGCTTAGTAGAAGTCGCTTGCAATGATGCTGAAGTGCCAACTACTGCGATAGAAGTTTTGCCTACTATTAGTGCAGAATTAATGGAAGGGCAAGTTTACTATATTCAAATTGTAGAGCAGAGTTTTGATGAAGTACAAGCAGGGACATTTTGTGTCCAAGTTGCATCCGTAGCAGCCCCTGTGAATGATGACATCTGCGATGCCATTGCATTAGATTTGGATAGTGCGCCTATTGAATTTTCAAATATTGGTGCTACTTCTATAGATGAATTTATGTTTGCACCACCTTTTACCCCAAGCGACTTTTTAGGCTTTTCTAGTTGGGGTATAAATGTAGAAATTAGTCACTCTATTTGGTTTTCTTTCGTAGCCCCCGAAACAGGCACCGTAGAGATTGATTTATTAAACCTCGACATTATCGGTAATTACAATTCTAAAATTGCCGTTTATGAAGCCAATGCTTGTACCGAGGTGAGTAGTGCCAATTTAGTAGCGGCACAAGCTGCTACTAGTCTACCTTCGGGAGGGTTTTTCCAAATCTTCTTTTTGAATAGAATGTCTCAACTGTCTTGCCTAACCCCTGGACAGACCTACTACATCCTTGTGGATGGTTCTAATGATTTTTTTGGTACGCCTACAAATGCAATAGGAAAAGGGAAAATTGCTATCAATACCATTGACCTAGAAGCACCCGACCAAATTCTTAATATAGAAGAGGTTGCTATATTTCCCGCAGGCTGTTCTGGAGATGCCTTTGGTGCTATCAATGTCATCCCAAAGGGAGGCGCGATAAGTAATGATGCAGCCGACGGCTTTGGTAGTCCAACCTACAATTTCCAATGGTCTCATTCGGAAGAAGTAACTTCTGGTTACGTTGAGGGACTTGCAGAAGGTGTTTATGAAGTAACCGTGAGCGACTTATGTGGCAATGAGCAAGTGAGCACATTTGAAGTAACGGCTTTTGAACCACCAATAGTAGAGGTCTCCGAAGACACCTTGGTTGTGCCAGGCGAGCCTGTTCAGTTATTCAATTATGCTGTAGGCGGCGTGCCTTATGATGAGGATAGACTATTTTTTTCGACAGGAAATAGTAGAATACCTAATATGGGTAATGTTTCTGTAATGAATCTATACACGTATGAGGAAACTACTGCTTTAGCTGATAGTACGCTTCCTAACTATAATAGGATAACTTATCTAAAAGCGGATGAGCTAGTTGGTGTAGAAGCTACTTTTAGCATAGCTGCTGGCATATTATACCACTTCAATATCACGACGGGAGAAAGTGAACTCATTGATACACTGCGTCCTCTTGATGAAGGCGAGCGCATTAAAGATATTCAATACAATCCTGAAACGGGAGAACTACTGGCATTAAACGCTTTTTATGATGAAAATCTTGAAGAAGATGTCTTGAGATTCTATACCGTAGATATGGCAACTGCGGCAATGAACTTGATTAGTACGATTGAACTTGGAGGATTTCAACAGAATACTGGGTTTATTATTTTGGAAGGGCGCAAGATCTTGCTGAAAAATGGAGATGCGAACTTATCTTCTTTAGAATTACTGGAAGTAGAATTGAATACTGGTACTGTTCGCTTATTTGAATCCATTGCTTCCTTTAATCAATTACAAACAATAATGGCTTATGACATTGCCAGCAATGACTTAATATTTTCCAATGTAGAACCAAGTAATCGGGTGAACTCCTTCTATCGCTTTAATTTAGATTATAGAATTTTAGAGCCATTACGTGCCTTCTCGCTTGATGAATTTAGTTTCTTTGACTTTACGTTTTCTCCAAGAACGGTAGAAGCTTACGATTATTTATGGACTTCCACATCAAAACTAGATGATCCATTTATCCCCAATCCTACCGCTAGAGTGAGCGAACTTACTGCCTTTGCATCGGCGGCTATAGATGCTTGTGGAGAATGGGGAACTGACTTTGCTGTTATTGATATTGATAATTCTGGTGAAGGCTCGGATTTAGAATTATCATTGTCTACAAACTCAGAAACTTATACAACCTTCCAGACGCTAACGTACCGAATTAGCCTAACCAATTTTGGACCACAAGCGGCTACTAATATTGAGATAGAAGCAAAAGTGCCTGAAATGCAGCCTTACACCAAGCATGAAATCACCAATGGCGTTTACCGTTCTTATCCAGGTATTTGGTCAATTGGAACATTGGCAAGCGGAGCAACAGCGACTTTAGAATTGACGCTATTTCCACTAACTAGAGCAGGAGATATTTCGTATTTCACTCAAGTTATTGCAAGTGATATAGCAGACCCAGATTCTACACCTGATAATAGTAGTAGTGGTGTAGCGGAAGAAGATGACGAAGCAAGCATCGTACTATCTAATGACGCTATGACACGATCCAATCCTATTCCGACGCTACTGCAAGCAGCTATATATCCAGTGCCTGCAATGGACAAACTCAACCTAACTTTTGAAAGCGCGTCAGATGCGGATGCAATCTTGAGTGTGGTAAATATGCAAGGACAAGTTGTCTTTACAGAACGGGTAATGATAAATGAAGGCTACAATCAAAATAATTTGAATATTGCTGCGCTTCCAGCAGGCAATTATGCCATCAAGATAAAAGGAATGCAGCAAGCTATTCCTTTCACGAAGATATCGAACTAAGAACGTTCCTTGCCTCCTTAGCCAAGCTACTCATTTGCTTCACAAGCGAGCAGCTTGGCTAAGGACATTACAAATTCTTCTACCTCTTTTTTAGAGTAGGTTTAAATTTTCCTTTACAAAACAGACAATTATTAATAAAAAATATCATGTCCTTTACATTCAAAAATATAGCACTACTGTCCTTATTCTTCGTAAGCTTTGCTTGTGGAAAAGAA
>CALGLY010000616.1 GCA_937959095.1 uncultured Saprospiraceae bacterium | reverse complement strand
GCCTTCGATGCGGCTTTTTCGGGGTGTCCAATTAGAATAAACCAAACTTGTGCCATCGGGGTATTGTCTGCGATGATCTAGTTTGTAACCATCGGTGTAGATTAGTGGATTGATGTTCATGTTGTTTAACTTTTCTTGTTTTCAAATTGGCTTAAGCTTCTTCTTTAATAATACACACTAGTTGCGTAAGCAAGTCATAGGTCTGTCGCAGCCCTGCTCTATCATCCAAGAGTGCATTGTAGTAGATTTTTCTACTTTTCGATTTGTAAAAAGGCGGCTGTTCATTGATTACGTCAAAGGGAATATTTTGTTCCTTGCAATAGGACTCTACAAAAGTAATATCCTCATTCGCTGTAAAAATGATTAAGTAGCACCCAATCGCTTTCAAGGCATGGAGTAGTTCTATTACGGCCTCAAATTGCCAGCCATTGCCATGATAATCATAAACAGTATTATCAAAATCGTAGGCAATTACGAGCGATTTATAGTTCTTGTATTCTCTAATTAATCGCTCTAAGGCATTGTTATGATTTAAGTAAAAATCCATGTCTCTAACTTTTATATAACCCTATTTTCACCTGTTTTATAAGCATCTTCAAATCATACACTATTTCTATATCAGGACGCGCTAATTGAAGTTGAATTTCTACATCTTGTCGACGCTGATAATCAGGATGAATTCCCACAAATAGTGGCTTTTGATTTCTAGATTGTGCTCCCAATTCAAAGAGTGTAATTGGGCAGAGTGTTTCTTTAGGAAACCAAAACAAAATGGCATCTGCCAAATTTAAATGCCGAAATTCCCACTCGATTTGTGCTTGTGCTGCACTAGTTTCATTCATAGGAAAATCAACACGACGTGGATTTAAAAGCGTAATTTTTTCTTTCTTGAACGCTTCCATGATTTCGCTTTGCCAATCAGGACAATTAGAAATACCTCCTGCTAGAAAAACACTATTTGACTGTATCTGCACTTCATTTGGTGCTTCGATATATTGCATAGTTTATTTATTTTGTTTTCGCAATCTATCCCGCGCCTCCATCAAAGCATAACCCAAGAGATTCAAGCCGCGCCAATTTTCAGGATACTCAATACCAGGCGCATCAGCTGCTAAACCAATCCCCCATATTCTATCCATAGGGCTTGCTTCTACCAGTACGCGCTCTTTTGTGTTATCCAAAAAATTCCAGAGGTCGTCATCTTGTCCGAATTTCAAAACATTCCCTTGCACTACGATTTCAGAGCGATGTGCTTCCCATATTTTTCTATCAAAGTTTTGCACGATGCGCCCAAGCTTTTTTGCTTCAGCAGGCGTGCGGCAGTTTAAGATTTTAGCAAGTGTGCTTTCATCTTTGAATAAGCGCGCTTTTCCTGCCATCATCCAATGTTCAGCCGTTGGATAGCGGATACCATCCTGCTCAAATGGACTTTCATACCACTGACTGCAACATGATTTATTAACCCTATTATCTTTCATTGGCTGATGCCCCCAGAAGAAGAGGTGCTTTATTTTTTCGTTCGCTTCGAGTTGAGCATGTAGCCAAGTGTTATTGTATTTCATTTTTTCGTTATTGATCAGAATTTTCAGAATTACAGAATTTTCAGAATTACCTTTTTAGAAATCTTCGATTTTTTAAAAAGGGTACAGCAAGGTAAATCGAAGATTTACGAGCAAAGAAATTCTGCCAATTCCCTAATTCTGAAAATCCTGATTCAGCAATAGTTGTATTACCCCCGCACGCTCCTCCAACGTACTAAAAGCATCCGTAGTAAAAATACATTCAAAATACTCCGATAGTTCCTCGAAGCCCTTACTAAAAATACCATGACTCACGGCGAGGTAAAGCGTGCCAGCATTTTTTTGTTTCAATTGTTTTGCTAAACCAATGAATGTGCCTCCACCATCACAAATATCATCTACGATTAAGCAGGTTTTGCCTTCCAAATCATCTGCATATACTTGAAAGCCCGAAAGCGCCCCCGTGTTGGTATCACGTACTTTGGAGCATTCCACTACTTCCGCGCCACCTAGCGCAGCTGCAAGTTTATACACTTTTTTCAGTGCGCCACCATCAGGTGAAATAAGCGTGACCATCCCTTCTATTTTCGCTATGACTTGCTTAATGAATTGATGGTTAGTAATCACTCGACAATTATCAAGCAAAGCAGGGGTTACATCAGAGTGCGGATCAAAAATATGGATGCGATGCAAGTGCAAGGCATTCAGAATATTCGTGTAGATTTTTACGCTCAGTGCTTCGCCTTGCTGCATCACTCTATCTTGTCGGGCAGCAGGAAAATAAGGCAGGTACAAACTAATTTTGGAGATGTCCATACAGCGCAATGCATCAATAGCAACAAGGAGCAAACCAAGATCATTGAAAGATCGAATACGTTGCGTGACTAGCACTTCTTCCACCTCTCGCAAATCGCTTTGAATTCGGATGTGCGGCTCTCCCCCATTGAAGGTGAATGCTTCGAAGTGAATCGCTTTTTTGTTAGGAAAAGGCTGGAAGTTTTTATCAAGATTTAAAATCATTTTGCGTAATTTATACACAAATATAAATCAAAGCTAGATTAGATGCAAATAATTAGTGTAAAAATTACGCAAACTTAATTTCAAAGTGGAATCCTTCCTTTTCTAGTTCCTTATATTTTTGCTGATTGAAGCGATAAAGACGGGCAGGACGACCACTCCCAATACTTTGGATTTTATCGGTTTCTTCAAGGATACCAAAGCTTAGAATCTTCTTCCGAAAATTGCGTCTATCTAGGTCTTTTTCGAGTCTTTCAAGTTCTTTAGCAAGTATCGTTTTATAGAGTTGTTCTAAATCAGAAAATGGAAATTCGGGCTTCAATAAATCAAATCCAATAGGCTGATAACTTAATTTTGCTTGTAGTCGCTCGATGGCTTTTTCTACAATTTTAGCATGATCGTAAGCGAGTGTAGGTAATCCCTGAAAAGGAAACCATTGTGCATCTTGCGCATCGGTATCCGCTTGAAGAGTGAGTTTTTCAGGATTTACAAGCCCCACATAAGCCACCGAAATGACGCGCGCTCTAGGGTCTCGCTGCACCTCATCGCCGAAGGTATAGAGCTGTTCCAAATAACTGACGGTAATGCCTGCTTCCTCGCGTACTTCGCGTTTTACGGCTTCGGTCAAAGATTCTTCATTCAGCACAAACCCGCCAGGCAACGACCAAGTATCCTTAAATACGCCATACTTCTGCTTGATGAGTAAGACATACAGCTGCGCTTTCTCGTAACCAAATACGATAGCATCTACCGCTATTTTTATATTTTGAGCTTTCATGAATTATTGAACCAATAAACAAAAAATCAAAATTGCAGAAACTAAGTAGGCAATCAAAATTAAACGCTAAATAAAAATCTTGCTAATTAAGAATAGCTTGAATTCAAATACTCCACCAAGCCATCCAATACCTTATAGCCAGACGACAGCAAGAAATTCGAGGCTGTTCCAAAACTCTTCATGCCCACCACAAAATAAGGAAGTGGACTCAATAAGGTATCCTCAAACGCATAGGATGTACTACTGCAAGAGTGTAACTTCGGATCTATTTTCGGAGCAAGAGAACGCGCACATAAAAAAGACGTATCCAAGTCTACATTGATATTAGAAAGCATCGAATAATCTGGAATTGCGCCTGCGTTCACAATGACTTTATCTATATCTTCTAACCTTGCGCCAGACTCTGCATGTAGTTCTAACTTTCCATCCGTGCTATTTATCGAATTTATCGAAAAATTTGGATGTAAATTTACTTTCTGATGTTTCAGCAATCTTTGAATGTTCCCTTCTAACCCATCACTACGACCACCGACTTTGCTTTTTCCAAATTTAGGCGCATTCCCTCTAATCAACCAATGCAAACCGTTCAGCTCCAATTCTGCTAATGCTTGCAAACTATTCATCGCAGAATGTCCGCTGCCCACTACTGCTACTTCCTTCTGTACATAGGTATACCTATGTTGTACTACATCAGGAATACCATATAGAAGAACATCCGAAGCAAGATCAGAAGCTAAGCGATTGAAGTTACCCCAAGTCCCCGAAGCATCTATGACAACGGCGCTTTTTACAGAATAAGATTTAGCATTCGATAGGTAAGTCGTCTTAAAATTAGTTAGTTTTATTTCCTTTTCGTAGGTAATATTTGTGACGGTAGCGGCTACTGAAACCTTATCACGCAGCACATCAAGTTCCGCCAAAGGCACTAGATAATTCCTAACCAATTCGCGCCCTTTAGGATAATTCTGCAAGCTAGGCAATGAAATATCGTGTGCCTCTAAGAGCTGTCGAGCATCCTCATCGGTGCTTTCTTCCCAATTGCTGAACAGCGGAATATGCCCCCACTCTAGCATGTTTGCACCTACGCTATCGCCGCGCTCTAGCACTACGAAGGAAAAATTGGTCTTCAATAATTTTACTGCCATCGCCAAGCCTATCGATCCTGCACCAATAATGACAATATCCGCATAGTTTATCTTCCTCATAATAGTGAGCTTCTTCGTTCCATAAAAAACGTGTTTCGCCACACGCCATACTGCTTTGCAATTTTCTCTCGATAGCCAACTACTCGAAAACCATTCTTTTCATGCAAAGCGATACTTGCCTTATTTTCGGGAAATATGCTAGCTTGTAATGTCCAAATGTCATTGTTTTCGGAATAGGTGATGAGTGCTTCCAACAATTTAGTCCCTACGCCTAGTCCTTGCGCCTCCACATCGACATATACACTTCCCTCCGCTACACCTGCATACACCGCCCGACTGCTCACCAAGCTAAGTGTTCCCCAGCCCAAAATACGTTCCTCTTTCGTGTATACAATCACACTTTCTGCAATCTTAGAAGCATACCAGGCCTCGAAAGTGGTGACATTTTCTACCGTCTCAAAGGTCGCTTGCCCTGTGCGTATACCTGCTATGTAGATGGCTTTCACTGCTGGCCAGTCGCTTGGTTTCAACACTCTAATCATATATTAGCGATTTACGATTTATGTATTTAAAAAAATAGATTTTGCCCTTACAAAGCAAAGCATAAAGAAGATATTGAAGAAACACTTAGGCACTGTATAAGAAGCATGATTTTATAATGCAAAAAACCCATCTACCGAAGTAGCATGGGCTTTTTGCATCTATAAATAATTCAAATATCGTCTTGCATTACTTATAACTGAGTACTTCTTTTCTTCTGTAGATAAAGACTAATCCTAAATTCATCATTATTAATCCGAAGAGGAATAAGCCCCACTGCGTCATGGTTGGCACCATTTGTATTGGGTCTGGTTCGGTGATACAAATACCGCGATCATCGGTACAGTACTTCTCAAAATTATCAAAGTAGAATACATCGTCAGTATTCGTATTTGGATTGTATAAGAATACGATTCTATCTACTGCATTATCTGGTACTGCCCCATCAGGTCGGTCGATGTATGTGAATTCTAATCGTTCCCAAGCATTTTGCGTTGTCGTTGCCGCTTGGTATCTACTGTGTCGTCCAGTAGGATAGTTAGTTGGTACGGAAGTCGCACTATTTTCTAGTTGTACTATGATAGTACTACCGATTGGTGCAGTCTCTGTATAAACATCTAAGAAGAAGGTGTTCGAGCCTGTAACGAATAAGGATGCATCCGTAATAGCAGCCGTAGAATATTGGAAATTATCAAATAATTCGCCACCATTTCTACCATACTCCCCTACCAAGGCAGAGCTATTGAGGACATCAGGTGCTGGATTAGTGGTATTATCTACATAAGCTCCTGTTCCTGATTCGTAAGTAATAAGCGCGTCATCATCAAAGTTTTCCAATACACAATCAAGTACCGAAACCTGCTCTAAATCTACTCGCACATTCAAATCAATTGTACTTACTTCACAGCCATTATCCACATCAACACTTATTGTATTGCAACCAGATGCTGTTCCCCAATCTACTACAATTTCGTCTGTGCCATCTCCTGACACGATCGTTCCGCCAGATACATTCCAAGTAAATAAACTAGCTGCTGCTACATTTCCGATGCTATATGTTTCGCTAGCTGCTGCAAAAGGTACAAATGAACTACCAGAAATGTATGGGAATTCTCCTTTATATACGCGTACATAATCCACCTCCATGGTTTGTGGGAACGTAGTACTTGCATCTGGTGAGCCAGGCAGATTTCCACCTACTGCCATATTTAGGATAATATGGAATGGCTGGTTGTATGGCCAGAAATAAGAACCAAGATCTGCAGGCGTTTGTGTAGCGTATAAATAATCATCTACATACCAACGAATTTCATCGGTATCCCACTCTATTGCAAACTCATGGAACTCCGCATCATACGTACCACATTCGTCACTCAAGCCCGTAGAGTTGTTTTGAGCGTCAAATGGTGCATCCTCTCCGTAATGTATCGTACCGAAGACCTCGTTTGGGTTTTGACCTAGATATTCCATTATGTCAATCTCTCCACTCTCTGGCCAAGTGCCATATATTGGATCGGTATGCAACAACCAGAATGCTGGCCAAATACCTTGACCAATAGGCAACTTGATAGAAGCCTCGAAACGACCATAGGTAAAGTCTTGCTTATTGGCTGTTACTAGCCGTGCAGAGGTATAATTATAGCTGTTACCATTATAAGTAGCAGCTTCTTCTTGCGCTGTAATTTTTAAAGTACCTCCAGAAACTTCTAGATTGTTGGCATCATCTTGATAAGATTGCAATTCATTATTACCCCATCCAATAAGACCGAAATCACTACCATCACCGAGTTCTGCTGTCCAATCCGCTGTATTTAAGCTTGTACCGTCAAATTCATCTGCCCAAACTAATTGCGGGCAAGCTGGAACAACATAACAATCGCCATAGAAGTAGAGATTATCAATAAAGAAGGTACTACCATTTCCATTTTTGAAAATGAATTGTCTCAATACAGTAAGATTAACAGGCGCGAAGTCAGACAATGGTATATCAAAACTTGTCCATTCCCCTGGTGTAAGATTGAGCGTGTAAGTAATTTCCTGCGTACCACCAGTAGTACTGATAGGGGAGAAATCGACAGAAGTTGCAGTTGGTGTCCAAACATCAAGGTGCAGGAATTCCATCATTCCCATATTAGTAGCATCCAAATCTGCATCATTGTTTACTACGATACCTTGGTACGTAAGATTTTCATACTTAAGTACATCATTACCTGCAATATTTTCTATAACAGGTGGAATGTAGCCTGCTCCCTGTCCCCAGAAAGGAAATAAATCTGTACCTAGCTCATCTGTGTAAGCATCACTAAAGATGGAGACAACTTTATCACATACTGGTGGAGTAATTGGTCCTGCATCTGGAGAAGTTGGTGCTTCGCAATTCGCTGTTGCAGTATTGCCATCCTGAATCAAATCATCCCAGAAGTAAGTTGTATCATCTCCTACATTACCAAAGTCAAAGAAGATGATTACTTTTTGGAAGCTGTTTGCTCCAAACAGTCCCGTGAAGTTAAAGGTCAATTCTTCCCAAGCATTGCTCGTTGTCGTAAATTGATCTTGCTCCAAAAACACCCCTGCGTTTGTTAGATTCTCTAATTTTAAGCGTACCGTCATACCTGCTGGCTTTGGCGACCATACTTTCACTTTTATAATCTCACTAATACTCCCATCTATTGGACTTACTAAAGTAATAAGCGTACCTGCAAAAGTAGCTGAACCTCCTCCTTTAATTGTGCTTGCCACATTCGCAGAAGTATTGATACCTGATATATTAGGGTTTGCAATAAACTGTGTGAAAGTACCTTCAAAGTCACTCGGTGCATAATCCGTAAATTCACATTCAAAATCAATTGGAAATGCGACAGTATTAGCTGGTGTTGTGCCGCCGCCATCACCATCATCAGGACAGTCCGTTCCAAAATTGTCGAAATAATACGTATCGCCTGTAAAACCATTAGGGTTAAATAAGAACACTAGGGTTTGCACATCTAGTGCATCAGCTCCCCCATCAGGCGAGTTATCATAAGCAAACGCTAAGGTTTCCCATGTTCCCGTTTGGGTCGTCGTTGCTGCAAATACACTATGTCGTCCTGTTGGAAAACCAGCTGCTGCTGCTGCCGAAGTTTCTAATTGTAATAATACCGTTGTTCCTATCGGTGCTGTCGTGTAGAGGTCTATCGTAAAGGTCTTTGCGCCACTTACAAACTCCGTCGCATCCGTCACTACCGTACTTGAATACTGGATATTATCATATTGTTCGCTTGAGTTACGCGTATATTCGCCTACTAAAGCAGAGCTATTCGCACCACTTGCATCTGGATTCGCTGCACCATCCGTGTATACTCCTGTTGTCGTAAGCAAGCTCATCATGCCATCCTCATCGAAATTCTCTACTGTTACTGCTATACAATCTGTGCCGCCGCCATCACAGCTCGCATCGAAAGCAACCGTTGCATCGGTAGTATTTAGCTGCCAATTTCCACCGAAGGATACCTTACTCCACAATACATTCAAACTAATGACAGCGGGTGGTGTACCAGTCCAAGTTAATCTGAGACTATAAGTACCTCCATTTATCATGGGAGCAGATACTGCTGGATTTCCTGTAATTGGACCTGCAAAGGAATTAACTATTAATAAATCAATTGGGTCAGAATCTGCTGATTCTATTTCAATAAGAATAGCATCTACGCCATCATTCTTAATCGTTAAAATTGCTTCTGACTTTGGGACGCTAGGATCAGTAGAATCAGGTGTGCCATTATTGGTAATCGTTGTGTTACAAAATTCATCTGCTCCATCACAATTTGTTCCACCACCACTACCATCACAACTCTCATCGAAAGCAATAGCCGAATCGGAAGAATTCAACTGCCAATTTCCACCAAAAGAAGCCTTACTCCATAGTACATTCAGAAAAATGATTGGGGGTGGTGTACCAGTCCAAGT
>CALGLY010000615.1 GCA_937959095.1 uncultured Saprospiraceae bacterium | reverse complement strand
CATGAACAACCTGATTCTACTCAGATTTACACCAAAACTGCAGCTATTGATATGGATTCCGCTTTTAGAAAGGTCACCAACAATAATCTTACTATACCCTTGTGATAACTTTTTGGACGTATCCCGAATGTTCCCCATATAGTTTGGAGTTATTAACGGAAGGCGTTGAAGTGGCAGTAAAAGCATTTCTACAAGGTCCACTCGCAAGCAGTAATATGAGCGATGCAATTCGCCCGATATTACCCACTATTTCACCTTACACTAGTGCTACATATACTTTAATTAGTGATAATTCACTTCCTACTACAACTTGTATATTAGAAGACGATGATAGTGATAATGCTATCGTAGATTGGGTACTGCTAGAGTTACGTGATGCTACGGATAACACTCAAATTGTAGCTACTCGTTCTGCTTTGCTGCAACGGGATGGTGATGTGGTAGATGTAGATGGCAAATCAGCAGTACGATTCGACGGATTGAGTGCAGGAAATTATTATGTAGTTGTTCGCCATCGTAATCATTTGGGTGTGATGACGGCTTTTACTATTTGGTTGGAATAGTGTAGGAAGCTTAACAAGAGACTAAAAGGAAGTGAGGATAGATCGAAAACGGTCTTTATCTTGTAAACCTTCAGACAGAAAACAAAACTTGGACACAAAAACTTCAAATAGTTAAATAGTGTGGAAATTATGCCTACGGTTAGCTTAAAAAATTGACCGTAGACAGTCTCACTTTTTCAAAACTTGCACTCAACCCACAAATGGAAGAAAGCATAATGTTAAACCCAGCCATTTACGAACTCCCTATTTTTCATTTTTTCGGACAGCAAATAGCTATTATATTAGAGCAAATTTCGCAACTACAAAAAAGCAAGTTGGAGTGGGTATTTGAGTGATGCACTAGACTTTTTGGCATGAAGAAAAAAATAACGGCTGCATTCGTAGCGAATACAAGTTGGTATATATACAATTTGCGTATGGGAGTGATACGGAAATTGAAAGAACGTGGTTATCACATCCTTATCATTGCTCCAAAGGACAACTATACCCATTACATAATTTCAGAAGGCTATCATCACATTGATGTACAAGTTAATAACAAAGGACGTAGCATATTTAGTGATCTGCGTTATCTCCGAAAATTGGTAACCATATATCGAACATATCAGGTTGATTTTATTTTTCATTATACAATTAAGCCCAATATCTACGGTAGTATTGCAACTCGTATTGCGGGCAAAAAGTCCATTTCCGTAGTATCAGGGGCGGGCTATACCTTTATTAAAAAAAATGCCTTGCATTACCTTTCTATCTTCCTCTATCGCTTATCATTACAATTTGCGGAGGAAGTATGGTTTGTAAATAAAGATGACCAAAAAGAATTTATAGAACGGGGCATTACTAGCACCAAAAAGACAAAACTTCTAGCAGGTGAAGGGGTGAATATTCAACACTTTGCGCCCGCTTTTCCTTTTCAGGAGAGAGAACGAAAAACGGTTAAATTTTTGCTTTCTGCAAGATTGATTTGGGATAAAGGAATTGGTGTATTCGTAGAAGCGGCTCAAATTATCAAGCAAAAACACCCCGAAGTAGAGTTCGCTTTACTAGGTTTTTTGGATGTAGATAATCCAAGTGCCATTAGCTCCGAAGAGATTTATAATTGGCATAAAAAAGGTTATATTAACTACCTCGGAGAAACAGAAGATGTGCGACCTTATATAGAAGATGCGGATTGTTTTGTATTGCCATCCTATTATAGAGAAGGTACTCCAAGAAGTTTGTTAGAGGCGGCGGCTATGGCCAAACCAATTATAACGACAGATAATATAGGTTGTCGGGAAATCGTAAAAGATGGATATAATGGGCTTTTATGTAAAAAAAAGGATGCTGTAGACCTCGCTAAAAAAATGGAAATAATCCTTAAAATGTCTACTCAAGAACGTCGACAAATGGGACTCAATGGACGAAAACGGATTATAAAGTATTTTGATGAAAGCTTAGTAATCGCTTGTTATATTGAGGTATTGAAAAAGTACTTTCCTCTTCAACATAAAAAGAAGACATCCGAAATAAACAGACATTCTTTAGGCAGTAAGAAATAAGCTATTTCCTCACGTTAAATTTTAAAATACATCCGAATTCTTGCCCTCAACCAGCGAAAATAATACCTACGCTGCAAAGAAGAAACACTAAAAGAACGTAATAAATATAAGGCTTTCTTAATCCGTTGTTGCTGACTACCATAAGACATCGCTTGAAACAAATACGCTTGTGCTTTTTGTTGTGCGTCGCCATGTGTCACAGTTGCAAAAGCAATTTTATCTCGAAGCAAACGAGCATCAAAATTATCCTCTGGCTGTTTTTGACGTTGCAGATGCAACTCGCGAATGTACTCCAAACAGACCTTTTGGGAAAGCGATGCCCCCCAAGTTTGTCCTTTAGAGTGTACTCGATATTGTAGTAATACCTCTTCAAGATTGGTGATTTTAAAGCCTGCATCCAATATACGCATCACCAAATCGTAATCTTCCGCATTTGGAAAATCACGATACTCGCCTACTACCTCAAAGATCTCGCGCCGAATCATCCATGTCGGATGGGTCAATACATTGACGTAAGGTGCAATTTTAGGAATCAGATTAGTATCCGTGCAGCTATTGGAGTGAGAAATATGATAGCCCGCAGCATCAATTTTTTCTACTTGTGTGCCACATAGCGCTATTTCAGGCTGTTGTTCCAGAAAGGTAAATTGCCGATGAAGACGTTGTGGTAAAGCAATGTCATCCGCATCTATTCGGGCGATGTATTTAGCACGAGCGAGGGCAATTCCTTTGTTTAAGGTCTTTGGCAAACCTATATTATTTGTATTCGGTTCAAAACGTACCCGTTTATCCTTTTCATAGGTTTTTATAAAATCATAAAGGGGTTTATCTTCAGGATTATCCAGCAGAATAATCAATTCAAAATCCGTAAATGTCTGGTTTAAAATGCTCTCAATAGCCAGACCCACCCATGCTAGAGGTTCTTTATAAACGGGTAAGAGTACCGAAATTGCTGGATGCGTTGGGTGCATATAAATCTATAATGTGTATTAATTTATTCCTCTAATAAGGATTCAAAATCCCTTGCTACTCGACTTGCCTCAAAAGCAGAAACACGCTCTTGTGCTATTGTACAATATTGCTGTCGCAACGTTCTATTTCCATAAAGCAATTGCATAGCAGCAGCGAGTTGAGTGGCATCTCCAGGAGGAGTGAGGATGCCATATTTTGCCAATTCCAATCGCTTCAATACCGTATTTATATCCGAATCGGGTGCTAGTAATTCTCTAGGCCCTGACGGACAATCGGTGGAAATAATCGGCAAGCCGCAAGCAAGTCCTTCCAATAGCACATTGGGTGAACCTTCATAATCAGAACTCAACACCATACAATCCGCTTGCTGCATATAAGCGTAAGGATTGGATTGAAAACCTTCAAAAAACACGCGCGATTTGAGTCCCATTTCTGCTACTTTGCTCCGAATTTGCTGTTCCAATTCCCCTTTACCTAAAAGTAACAAGACTGCATCTAGCTGTCCAAGCTGTGCAAAAGCATCAATCAGTAAGGCATGATTTTTTTGCTGCCTAAAACCTCCAACATGAAGGAAAACGAAAGCTACTTGCTTGGGTATAAAAGTAGGACTTTGTATATGAATTACTTGCAAATCGAGCGGATTTGGGACAAGTTTTACATAATGATGTACTAAGCCAAGTTGCTGCGCTAAATCGTCCGCAATTCGAGCTGTATTCACCAAAAGCTTATCCGACAATGGATATAATTTTCGTATTAAAAACCGATGAATTCGCCCATGCCAAGTAGTAGTAGGAAAACGCACCGAGGCATAATTTGCCTCATAGATATAACAATCCTCTTGCCAAGCAAACAATTTAAGTACACAATTGGTGAAATTACAAATACTATCGAAAGATATACTTTTGTGAATGTTTTGTTTTTTACAAAATCTCCAATACCGAAAAGTAACTAAAGGTAGCGTGAAAAGCCGCAAAAATCGCGACTGAAAATTGCGACGCAGGTATTTTACCTTGATGTTGGGAGGTAATTCATATTCGATCGGCTCATTGAATAACACCAAATAAATTTCATGCTTTTCCGCTAGGTGTTTCAGCAATATGGAGACCGTTCGCTCGATACCGCCGCCTGTCATAGAATAGAGCAGAAAAGCAATTTTTGGTGGATTCATGCCTATTTAAATTGTCGCTTTATGATGCGTTTCAGTTGCCGAATATACTCCCTAAAAAGCCAAAGATAACGTGTATTTGTTGGTAGGACTTTGGAATGGAACGGCAATTGATACTTTTTGAGTAATTTACTAAAGCTTGTCTCCTCAAAAAAAGTATCCGCAGCGATGCCTCTTGTGCGCCATTCTTCATTTATCCAATGTATAAAATACCACTCTTCAGGAATCGGTTTTAAAAATTGCATCAATCCTTGCACCTCATGAAAATCATCTTTATTGGAGTGTCCATCAAGGATATATTGGGATAAACCTAGACTTTGTACTACTTGGTTTAATATTTTATTCGGCAAAAGCCACTCCTCCGTCTCTTCATTGCAGCGTGCTTGGGTTTGTTCATAGCTTAGTCGCATGAGTTCACTTTGAGGCGGGCATTTTAGCACACTTCCTACCATTGGGAGAATGGGGTGTGCACGAAAATAATAGGGCGTTTCAAAGTCGAAGGGCTGCAAGCAAGTTACATCCATATCCACCCACCAACCACCTTGTTCGTAGAGCAATTTGTAGCGAAACAAATCCGAGAATGGTGCGCCATAACTGCCTTTACCCAAGCCGTTTTTGGAGTCCTTGCTTTTTTTCTGAAAAACCTCTTCCTTTGGGATAATTTCATTCGCATCACGCACCCGCACGCCTTTCGGAAGCGGCTGTTTGCTTGGTGCATATCGCCATAAATGGAACTCATGCCCATGTTGTAGGAAAGAGTGTATAGTTAGCAATACCATTGGTGTGATGTCTCCTATCCAAAGCCCGTGAATTATTTTGTTGGAAGTGTGCATTTTATTTTTGCTTCGTTCCTGCTTCATATCTCATTAGGTGGTCGAATTCGACCACCCTAAATATGGATTGACGCACTAAGGTATCATCTATATTTAATTTACTCATCAGATTTTTTTCAACTTAGGCAACTCCCAATAATAAACTGCACAATCTATTGTCTCGGCTTTAGCCCGGGGTCTCAATTTAAGCACTAACTTGGCTTTAGCCGCAAACCGAGACGCGGCTAGTGACTAAAGCCAAGTCATCTTTTTATTCCTTGTCCCCAAGCTAAAGCATGGGGCAATAGATAACTCAAATAAAAAGTGCAATTTTTGATACACACTTGGAATTTTTAATACCCTATTTTTAGCTAGAAACAGATACCTTTGTATTTTCAAATTCTAAACCCCTCCTATGGGGGGGCTTTAAAAATTTACGTTCTCTGACAAATCTTGTGGACGAAGAAAAAGTAATCGCAAAAACGACCGATTAGTAGTGTTGTGATTACTTTTTCTTCGGCTTAGTCACGGGATTTTACAGAGAACCAAAATTTACAAGTAAATGGCGGAAGGCAAAAAACTAATCGTAAAAGGCAAAGAAATTCGGGTAAAAAATATTGATGGACAAGAAATGTTCAGTCTGACAGATTTGGTAAAAAACTTCGATCCATCCAATGCAGATAGTAGCAAAGTGCTTTATCGCTGGTTCAAAAACCCAGATACACTAGAATTTTTGGCGGCTTACGAAGAAGCCTTCAATCCTGATGCCAGCATTGATATTGAAAAGGAATTCAATAAAAAATATGATGGACGAAGCGTGAAAGAATATGTTCGGGTAACACAAACTCCATTTATGCGGAGTGAAAGCGGCAGGTACGGCGGCACTTGGGCGGTTTTTGATATTGCGGCTTCTTGTATGATGTGGCTGAGTGCAAGATTTCAAGTCTGGTTTGTTCAAGATTACCGCAGAATGAAGGAATTGGAAATGCAAGGGATGCTTTCGCATAAAGAATGGAAAAGCGAGAAAAAAGTGAACAGCTTGATGGAAGTTTTGCGATTTGAGCAAGATGAATTGGAAGCAATTCAAGAAAAAAGGAAAAAATTGAAATGAGAAATTATTTTTTTTAAATCATCTCACGACCGCTTTCACATAGCTAAGAGCATGTTGGGGGCTATTGATTTTCAGTTCATAAAAATTTCCAACAAGCTCTAAA
>CALGLY010000614.1 GCA_937959095.1 uncultured Saprospiraceae bacterium | reverse complement strand
TATCCTTATGAAGTCCCAATAATAGCGTTGATATTTTTGCCTTATTTATATCATTAATTCTTTGAATTCCATAAATTGATAGCATCATAACCAACGTTATCATTATGCCAAGTAATGCTTTTTTTGATTTCAATATTCGCATTATCAATGCTCCATTTTTAATTATCAATTACCCTCCGTTCTTCGTCCGTTCCTTGCCTTTTGCACTTATCGCCATGCTATTGCTGCGCTTCATACTTTTGATGAAATCAACATGCCGAAAGCGCAAAGCCGACCAATCCGCATCTATCGCTACTTGACGTACGCCTTCATAGCCTCTTTCTCCGAGTAAGTGCCAGCCTTCGGTATCTCGTGCAATGTCGGACTTGTATTTTTTTGAGGATTTTTTGATATAGGCGTACCAAAGTGTCGCATCGCTTACTAAATGGGCATCCAATTGTTGTGCGAAAGTATTTATATCTTCATTCGAGTAAACAAAAACAATAAGGAAGTCATAGTTTACCGTTTCTCTCACATTAGTATCTATCAGAGTGAGTTGCTCTAAATCTTCAAGATGGGACGCAAACTCAGAAGGCGCATTCAAGACAAGTGCCATTTTCTGCTCCTTAAAATTGAGTTTTTTGAATAATGCTGTCATAATATGAATGCTACGATTAGTTCTATAAAAATCACTGCCCACGAAAGGCAATTTATTTTGAATTTTAATCCTGATGAGTTAAAATTCATACCTAAAGATACGCATTTTATAGCAGTTAGCAATCAGATAAAAGGCTTTGATTCAACTATTTTAAAAGCCTTATTTCAGCAGGCTAATCTTTCCATAAAAATAGTTAATTTTTCTAAAAAAAACAATAGCCCAAAACCAATACAAACAGCTGAACAACAAACACTTGTTATTAGCATCCCTTTCTATCCTGCTACGCTAAAAGGAGTCCGAAAAGGAAAGCGAGTACGTCTATTAATGAAACAATTAAAACAGCAAGAAGTTCCGCTAGTTCCTATCCGATTGGTACTAGAAGAGGTGAAGACTTTACAAGCAGCCAAACTCAAACAAAATTTTCAAAATATACCAATCCGTATCACGGCTCGAATTGGTAAAGTAATTCCTGTAAAAGCACAAGCGAACTTTGAACAGCAGCGACAATTTCGGAAATTTATTCAATCTAAAATATACGCGCTTGGTACGAATTTGGAAGTACCCACTAGCCTATTTCGTCCGCTGCAATTGCGTGCCAAAGAAGCTAAAATAGAACCAATTGCCGCCGCCATTACTCCTGATTTGATTCAAGCAGAAATCAAGCAATTGACCTATAAAAACCTGATTGCCGCACGCGCCAATTTTGATATTTTGGTGGCTAATGCAACTGAAATACCAAATACGCTGCAAGAAATTGGAAGACTGCGCGAAGCAACCTTTCGAGCGGTAGGCGAAGGCACGGGAAAAGCCCTAGATTTGGATGAATATGACTTGTATTATAAACAACTCATCATTTGGGACCGGGAGGCACAACGCATAGTGGGCGGCTATCGCATGGGCGAAGGGGATACTATTTTTAGGCAATTCGGTGCGGAAGGCTTCTATATTCACAGTCTATTCAAGATAAAAAAGGGCTTTCATCCTATTATGCAAAAGTCGATAGAATTGGGGCGTTCCTATATTGTCGCCGATTATCAGAAGCATCGACTGCCTTTATTTTTGCTTTGGAAAGGCATTCTATTTTTCTTGCTTCGCAATCCGCAATATGAGTATTTGTATGGCCCGATGAGCATTAGTAAATACTATTCTGAAATATCGAAAGGCTTGATTGTAGCTTTCATAAAAAAATACTATTTCAACGATGCGCTAGCGAAGCATTTGAAAGCGCGGAATCCGTTTCGTTTCAAATCCAGAAGTGTAGATATTGAAATTTTGATGGATAATCTTGATGATAAAATTCGTTCGTTGGATAGTTTCGTGGAGGATGTCGAGCCGAATCATTTTCGCATTCCAGTCCTTTTGAAGCAGTACCTCAAACTAAATGCGCGCTTTATCAGCTTCAATGTAGATCCTAATTTTTCGGATGTTTTGGATGGTTTTATTTTGCTAAATCTGAAAGATGTGCCTTACTCGATTATTGAAAATTTGCAGCGAGAGGCCTAGCAGATGTCTAGTATTTTTATTTAGAACGCGGAGGCGCAAAGGCGCAGAGATTTTTTTATGATTTTCTCTGCGTCTTCGCGTCTCTGCATTCCAAATAAAAGGTTATTCTTTATTATACAACGCCTTTCCAGCCGCTTCATATTTATCACCTGTTGCCCAAAATGGAAGCTTATCTTTATTGGCAATAAGGCGAGCGGTATGTACATAGGCTTGGCAAAACTTATGCAAATAATCGTAATCAATCGTATCTGGATTATCCGCTACTTGATGATAATATTTCATAATCTCCTCATTAAAATCGCTCATACCTGGCGCGAAATTGGGTGCTGGAATCCCCTTCGATGCAAAAGAAACATTATCCGAACGATCAAAAAGTCCTTGCTCTGGAGCAGGGTCTCCGATGACCTTTAAATCAAAAGCAGCAGCACCATCTAGTATTTCTTGCTTCGCGCCTACTCTATCCAAGCCAATCACGGCTACTGCACCTGTATCGTTGTAGCCACCGCCATCACAATTGAGGTTGAAAATTGTTTGCTTCAATGGCACAAGCGGATTATCGGCATAATAGCGACTTCCTAGCAGTCCAACTTCTTCCGCTGTACAAGCTAATAAAATCACAGAACGCTTCGGTGGAGTCTGCGAAAACACCTTCGATGCAGCTAAAAGTGCTACGGTACCAATGGCATTATCTCGCGCACCATTGAAGATACTGTCTTGTGCGGTAAATGCACCGCCGCCTTTTTTACCCGTTCCTACATGGTCATAGTGTGCAGAAAGTAAAACATATTCCTCCTTCAAGGCAGGATCGCTTCCTTCTATGATCCCTACGATATTATCCGCAGGAATTTTTGTAATTTGTGCCTTGCCAGTTTTGAGGCTTACTTTTTTCTTTTTCCCTGCTTTCAAATCCTTAGCAATCCCGCTATCGCTAGGCAATACCCAACCATAAGCCGCACCACCTTCAGGCGTAGCTATTTCGAGGCGAGACTTCGAGAAATAACCTACTGCACGTTTCCAAAAACTTGGATTCATTTTGAAGACTTCAATCACCGCTATTGCGCCATGTTCTTTCGCAAAATCACGCTTCGCTCGAATACTCGTAAACGTTGCCATTGGCGAATTATCGTCGGCTTTTCCGCTTAGGGTTACTACTATTTTACCTTCTACATCCAAGCCATCATAGTCATTGATGCCTGCGGCTTTATCTACCCAACCATGATTGGCGAATACCGCCTTTGTATCCACATTTAAATCATCGCCTGTGAGCATCATGAGGTTATTGCCTTGCGTGAAATCGGTTTTATTCCAAGTAAAAGTCGCTTCTTCCATTGGATTGACTTCTTGCAAATCAACGGCTTGCATATAGCTCCCATCATTTGCCGCTTGTACGCCTAGTGCTTGCCATTGCGAAGCAATATAGCGTGCAGCTATTTCAATTCCTGCTTCGCCTGTGCGGCGGCCTTGCAGTTCATCGGAGGCTAAAAAACGCATATGGGCTTCTAGTTCGGATTTGAGGAGGTTCAATTCGGGTAAATCCGTTTGTGTGTAAGCATTCGCTAAGAAGCTAATACACAAGCATAGTAAAGCTATTTTTTTCATTATTATAGGTTGATTTTTGAATAGAATCGAAGAATGACAAATCTGATAAAATGTAAAGATAATAGTAAAGTTTCGTTTCAAAGTTGATATTCGATAAATACACTTGTGTTCTCGATGAGGCAAGCTTTATGTTCTTTGAAAAACAAAAATAAAACTAAAGTGAATAAGTAGTCAGACAAAAATAAGATGACTACTTATGCTTTCTCAAGCAGCATTCTAATAAGTAAGAACGTTTTACTACTTAGGCAAAATAAAATAATAAATTAGCCATTTGATGCTGCCATTTGTCCTTCTAAGAATACTTTTAAAAGCCTTATATAGCTAGCTATGTGCGGTTTTCAAAGCATTCTTAGAAGAAAAAATAACTAACTTAAAATGACCAATTTATTAATTTAATTTGCCTTAAATCCGCACCTATGAAGCAGTATTTATTTTTATTTACGCTCCTCTTGAGTTCAAGTATTGGAATAGCACAAGCTCCAAGGTGTGGAACGCCCACTAGTATAGACCCTAATTTTGATTATGAAGACTACAATATTTTTAAGAAGCAATGGCAGCAACAAAACACTAAATCGCCCATTATAGAATTTCCTATCCAGATACATATTATCCGAAATGATAAGGGACAAACCGATATAGATATCCATGCGATTTGGCAGGAACTGAACCTTAGCAATAGCTATTTTTTAAATCATGGTATTCAGTTTGTGCATTGTGGTGATGTGCGGTATATTGACAAAACCGATTACTTAATTTTCAAGAGCGATACAGATGGTGAATCCGTGCAATATTGCAGTGTCCCTAATGCTTTGAATATTTATATTACCCACGAAGTCTTCATTGGAAACAGTCTATTTTGTGGTTATGCGAATTTCCCTTGGCAAGATAATCCAATGATCGTTATCGGATATAAATGCAATTCGAATGGCTATATTTTTGCTCATGAACTAGGGCATGCCCTTGGGCTTTATCATACGCATGAAACCCAGTTTGGAGCAGAATTGGTGGATAGAAGTAAGTGCGAAGAAAGCGGCGATTTTCTATGTGATACGCCTGCCGACCCGGGGCTAAATCA
>CALGLY010000613.1 GCA_937959095.1 uncultured Saprospiraceae bacterium | reverse complement strand
CCATAAAACAAGCATAAAGGGTGTCATTTCTTGCGGCAATATCTGCTCCTGTCCAGCCTGCTATATAAGCAGCGATATCATTATTTAGCTGCGTGGGTTCGGAGAAGCCTGCTGTTTTTAATTTAGAAAAATATACGTCGTCTCCTTTTCCCCACGTAATCAACGGTTTTTCGTTAGCATCTAAAACGATTCTTGGGTAATCATTCCCAAAAGAAGAAGGGGCGACTTCAACCGGTGCTGACCAATTGATGTCTTGAGCACTAAGATTAAAAAAGGATAGCAATAGCAAGTTTAGGTATATAATTTTTTTCATGTTTGATTTATTTATTTATTTATTTTTCATGTGCATACCAGAAGTCAAATCATAGGTTCCATTTTCGTGTGGTGTGATTTCATAATAAAAAGCGGTAGGTGCTTTGTATGTACCATAGGTTCTAGTGCCTTGCATATCGCATTGCATATTATAGATTCTGATGTTCCCTTCATTTTCAGCTACAGTATAGTAACCTTGCGAAGACCACTTCATTCTATCTACTAATTGTGCGTCTAACCCTTCCAATAAATGGTCGTTGACGGAGAAGGATTGAAATTCAATTTTGTTGTTTTGAATCTCTGAATATTTCCCAATATAAATATGCGTTTTGTCTTTTGCAACTCCGTACCAAGTCATATTACCAATAGCAACGGGCACCGTAAGCAGACGAAATGAAGGAATATTTTGCGCTTCTAATTGTGCGTTAAAAACACCTTGTATATGTTGCTTATTAGCTAAAGTAAACAATAAATAGAGCGAGCTCACGAGCAAACCAATATTGTTGGGCAAAGCACGTTTGCTTGCTGTTTTATTATAATAAAAAACACTAAACAATACGCCTATCAAAAGTGGCAACGTATAAAACGGGTCGATGATACTGATGCAGTCAAAACTTACTCGCCAGTCCGAAAAAGGTAAAAATAGTTGCGTACCATAAGCCGTAAATGCATCCAAAACTACATGCGTAAACAACGCCAAAAAACTAAAAAACCATAGTTTTGAATAAGAGCGTTTTTCTGTCCATTTGACTTTAGTCAATAAATAAGCAATCAAGAATGCGCCAAGAATACAAAACAGTATAGAATGACTATAACCTCTATGAATACTTATTCTTTGAAAGGTAGAAAAAAACGGCGTTAGGAAAACATCCAAATCAGGTATCGTTCCTATTACTGCGCCAAGTATAGCGCCTTTGTTGCCTATTTTTTTTCCAAGCAAAGCTTCTCCTATTGCTGCTCCCAACGCCGCTTGTGTTAAACTATCCATAAATGTAGTTTTGTGAAGAAGTGAAAATAGTCGCTATAGCATTTCCATAGCGACTACTTCTTTTTTACTTGTTAATGACTGTGTCCGTCATGGTTATGTCCTTCGTGACTATGCCCGTCATGCCCATGTTCCTTATTGGCAACGTAATCCATTTTACAAACTGGGCAAGTCCCCATTTTATCACTACCACTCCCCTCGCAATGCATAGGGCAAATATACGCAGACGTATATTCTTTACCTTGTTGGTCAGTAGTTGCAGATTTATCGCCTGCGTTCCCACAAGAAGAAATAGCCATACCTGTAGCAAATAATACTAAAGATAAGAGTAGGATTTTAAAATTTTTCATGATTTAAATTTGATTAATAATTATAATTGAAAATTACTGAATAACTTTTTTGACCAAGCCGCACTTCATCATTTTATCTCCAAAGTACGGGTTTTTTATTTGTTCTTCAAGCGCCAACCAATCGCCGCCTTCATTGTCAAATGCCATCGGGCAATGTTGTACATATAAGGCTGTTCCTTCCGTTCCAAAAGCGAGAATGACATCAATCAAACTGTCAGACAAAAATCCAAATTGAGCCCGTTGATCTTCAACATCTTGCAGCTCTATTATCTTTTTGCTATGCGCTTGTAAGGCGTTTAATTGCTTCATCCAATACGTGTGTGCCTCGCCTTTGAGCAAGGTCATATCCATCGCTTCCACCTTTTCCACTACTTCTTTTGCAGCAGTTGCGGCGGCCGTCGCATCCGTCAACACAAAGGCATTTTTTAGTTGGATATAGGCATTGGCAAGGTCATTGATTTGCTGTTTAAATGCGCTCGGGGTATCGGCTTGAAAATTGGGAACGGCATCGTTGGCTTCCTTTTTAAGTTTTACATTTTTGTTCATCATGCTCGCTTGGTTGTTGAGCTGTGCCGCTGCATCAATCGTAAAACTGCCATAAGTGACAAGCTCCTCCCCTGCTTCCAATCCACTAGCAATCCGATAATTCGTTCCTGTACTTTCGCCCAATTCTACTTCCCTAAATTGAAAAGAAGGGATCTCCATATCTGGCACTTTGACATAAACCACGGAGCGTTTGCCCGTCCATAAAACGGCCGATTTGGGTACGGTTAAATTACTGCTATTAGCAGCCAATTTGGCTCTTTTATTTAAAGTGCCGTCCACAAACATTTCAGGTTTTAATTGTCCTCTCGTATTGGTAACCTCCGCCCGTATTGCTGCGGCTCTCGTCGTCGGATTAATCAATGGGTCGATGAAACTAACGCGCGTTTTGAAATTGACATTAGGCACGGAAGGCGTCGTAAAAGTGATTCTATCTCCTACTGAAATATGCGCCAATTCGTCTTCATAGGCATCAAAGATGACCCACAATTTATTGAGATTCATCAATTCAAAAAGTGGCTCACCTTGTCGGAGATAATCGCCAACGGAAACTCGCTTGTTGGTGACGATACCTGATTGCTCGGCATATAAAGTAAACAGTTCTTGGACGGTTCCTCGTTGTTCAATGGACTCGATTGTTCGATCTCCTATTTTCCAAAAACGCAATTTGTTGCGGGCTGCGGTCAATAGATTCGGGTTGATGTCGTAGAGTTTGGCCGCCTCTATAAGTTCCCGTTGTGCGGCAATCAATTCGGGCGAATAAATGGTCGCTAACTCCTGCCCTTCCGTGACTTGCTCCCCTGTGAAGCTCACAAATAATTGTTCGATTCGTCCTGGCACGTGTGCGACTAAACTCGATGCGAGTCGCTCATCGGCTTGTATTTTTCCAGAAAGTTGTAAGGTGTTATTGGAATCTCCACCGCTTGTGCTGCTCGAATTGCGTCCTATGATTGTGGTTTGAATATTGGCGAGTTTTACGGACTCTTCATTCATTTGCAAGACCAAAGGGTCATCAGAAGTATTGGCTTCTAAAGGGATCAAATCCATTTCGCAGATAGGGCAAAGTCCAAATTCATTTTGTCGAATTTGTGGGTGCATCGAGCAAACCCAAACTTCTTCTTCGGCAGTCGTGCTTGCTTTTGCTTCTTGATGTTGATGCTCCATAGGTATGGCGG
>CALGLY010000612.1 GCA_937959095.1 uncultured Saprospiraceae bacterium | reverse complement strand
TTTGATGTCTTTTGCCTTTTTGACACCCTGATAGTTCAGAGCGCAAGAGGACAGCAAATACGAATTGCTGCATAATTATATATTTTAATATTTATAATGCGTGGAAGTGTCATTTTTTTTAATCCTTTTTAGAGCGCACTCGTCTAAAGTAAAGGTTTTTTTAGGGAAAATCAAACTACCTCCAACTGCTCTACCATTGCTAACACAATATCCGCCTTCGCAATTCCAAGCTGAATCAATTCCTCCTCTAAAGGCTTATCTACATTATTTTTATGAATGACTACTTATCCGTCGGCTTTTACTTCAATGTGACGCAGGACGGTATAAATGTATTCTTTTTTTTCCATCCCATTAGCAGGTGTATGAAATGGCTATTGGTTTCATCTACAATGATGGTCTTTAAGCAATGGGAAATAGCGATTCGGGAAGCCCAATTTGCTTTCCAAATAAGTACGTATGCTTGCTTTCCTTTTTAGTATTGTATCCATTGCTTGATGTTTTCTTGTGTCAAATCTACGATTAATAGATTGATTTTGCTTTGCCCCTTCGTTACCCGAATCAATTTATTCGTCAAATCATCTTTCTCTTCTATCGCTGCGATTACATTTTTGGGCAATCGTAAAAAATCGAAATCAACAATACAGACGGGCAAAGAACTATTGAGGTATAGAATTCCTGTGGATTCCATGCTTTAATCGAGCATTACTCGTAATTTTGTCAAGTTCGTGTACGTTACCTTCATCTCGCAATTCCGAAGGAACGCTCGCGCAGTCGAGGCGAAGCCAATAGTGATCTCGCTTCTCGCAGCCCGAAAGGCAATCTCTAAAATTAAAAAATGAATTCGATATGAAATACTCTTACTACCTTCTATTCCTTTGTTTTCCTATGGGATTATTTGCACAGCAAAAAGCACATAAAGCACTTGGCAAGGTGAAGATAAAAGTGCAAGTAGAATATGATTATTTGGTCTTCACGCCGAGCAATAAAAGTAAAGCAATAGATGGCAAATTGCCCTTACTGGTATTTCTACATGGAGCGGGCGAACGCGGCGATGATTTATCCTTGCTATCCACTACGCATGGGCCGCCAATGCTGGTGGAGAAAGATTCCGATTTTCCATTTATCGTGCTATCGCCACAATGCCCCGAAGGAGACCGCTGGAATGCGCTGCAAGTTCGCCTATTAGTGGATCATATCGTGAAAAAATATCCTGTTGATGCTTCTCGGATTTACCTCACTGGCTTGAGTATGGGCGGCTTTGGGACTTGGGACACGGCTATTCATCACCCGAATTATTTTGCAGCTATAGCACCGATTTGTGGAGGTTCTATAATTCATGCATTCCAAGCAAAACGTATAAAGCACATCCCGACTTGGGCATTTCATGGAGCAAAAGACCAAGTAGTGCCTGTGGATAATACAAGACGCATTGTGAAAGCTTTGAAAGAAGAAAAATCCGATGTGAAATATACAGAATATCCCGAAGCAGGACATAATTCTTGGACGGAAACGTATAATAATCCAGCGCTTTATACTTGGTTGTTGCAGCAACGCTTGAAGCCGTGAAGCGACTCCTTATTTTATCTGATTTATGGGGCGTAGAACAATCGGATTGGGTGAGTTATTACACCTCTTCTTTGCTTACCCAATTCGATATTCACTACTATGATTGTCGTGCCTTGGCAGCGATTGATTTATCCATCAAAGAAGAAGCGGAAATCCATCAGCAGTTTGTGCAGGGTGGCAAAGACCGTGCCGTCCAGCAGTTGTTACAATTGGAATCCGAAGAAGTAGCTGTTTTAGCTTTTAGTGTAGGTGGTACGATTGCTTGGAAGGCAATACAACAGGGTTTGAAAGTCTCTTTACTTTATGCCGTTTCTGCTACGCGTTTGCGTTATGAAACAGAGAATATTGCTTGTAGTAGCAAGTTGTTTTATGGAGAAAAAGATGCTTTTCGCCCAAATATAGCGTGGCTTGAAAAAATGCAAATTCCGCATTGTATATTTGCCGTCGCAACGCATACTTGCTACACCAATAAGCAAATTGCGGAACAAATCACAGCCGATTTTATCGAAAATTTCAATTCTTGATGCTTAGAACAACACTATTTTTTTGCTGCTGTTTTTTACTACTCACTGCCTGTCAAAATGCAAGCCAAGCTCCTGCTGAAACCGTAGAAGAAATCGCGCCTGCACCGCCGCCACCTACTGCCGAAGAATTGGCAGCAGCTAAAACAGCGGCACTACTCGAAAAATACCCCAACAAAGACGGCTATATCGAACTGACTTGGGATACGCTTGCCAATATGGATTTTGATATTCGATTTGTGGAAGAGCTAGAAGGCGAAGTGCCTTTTCCCATCTTTAGCGAAACGCTGAAAGAACTCGAAGGGGAACTCGTAGAGATAGAAGGTTATGTGATTCCATTCCAAGAAACAGGCGATGAAGAAGTAACTTTTCTATCTGCCTTTCCTTATACGCAATGCTTTTTTTGTGGCGCAGCAGGGCCAGAATCGGTCTTGGATATTTTAGCAAAAACGCCCTTAGGCGATTTAAAAATGGATAGCAAAACCAGTTTTCGCGGACGGTTACGCCTAAATGCGGATGATTTGGATTACCTCAATTATATTCTGGATGATGCGGAGATGGTGGAGTGAGTCCAATGCTGTTTCAGATTTCCAATTTATCCCGCAATTCTGGCGATATATACTCCGCCAATAATTCCTTATAATCTTCCGTATTAAAGCCTTCAATGCCACGATGCTGAAGCTGCTGAAAATCTTCTAGCTTGGGTAACGAAAAGTAATTTCCTTTTGATTTATTTTGTTTATTGGAGGGCAATCGGTGTACTGTTTTTAGTTTTTGTAAGCTATCTAAAATCAAGTCGCAACCCATTGGATAAAGCTTAACAACATGCCACAATAAAGACCGTTCCTTTTCAATAGGTCGCTTTGCAATTGCTATAATTTCTCCAGTATCTATCGTATTGCTATCTATATAATGTAGCGTGCAACCATACTCGGTCTTATTATCTTTTAGGTTGTGTAGCGTTCCCATAATGCCTTTATAATCGGGTAAAATAGCCGAATGAAGATTCAATATGCCTTGCTTTGGAAGTTGTATTATTTCGTCTTTGAATATCTTCCCAAATCGGATGGAGATAAACAAGTCTGGCTCAATTTTTTTTATTTCGTCTATAAATTCAGGTGTATTTACAGCAGTACATTTCGACAATTCGAAGGAGGTGAAGTCTTCGTTCAAAAATTCAAAATCGGTACTTATATCATGTTCTTTAATCGTTGCGATTAGGTCGTTGTAAATGAATTCTTTTTCAAAAAATTCGATTTGCAATAACTCTTTTGGCTTTGCCTTTTTTTTGCCTACCGCTTCCGAATAGTAGATTTTCACCTTATGTTTTCGCAATTCTTCTTTCAGATAGTTGTAGGCTAGATTTGCTTCGAAGTCTTTGTTTATGAAAAGTAGGATGTTCATTTTTTTGATTGTAATATCTAAGTGACTAAAGTCGAGTTATAATAGTTACTTTTTATGATTTTATAAAACATTTTATTTTTCAAAATTTGCGAAAATATTTTTAGTCAAGTCTAAAAATATTTTGAAAGCCAGCAAAAACAGCTATCTTTATACTAGAAAAAGGGACATAAAATGGAAGAATTCTTACTCACGCTCCAAGAAGTATGGGTGCAACGCGCCTTTCTAGCATCCAGTATGGTGGGCATTATGTGTGGCTTATTGGGCTGTTTCATTGTGCTTCGCAATATGTCTATGATAGGCGATGCCCTATCACATGCCATTCTACCTGGCGTAGTAGTGGCTTATATGAAGTTTGGGAAAAATACCTTCGCCTTTTTCATTGGAGCAGTAATAGCGGGTTTACTCACAGCCGTGGGCATCACTTGGATACAAGAAAAAGTAAAAACTAAAAATGATGCCGCTATTGGTATCGTCTTCACAGCCATGTTCTCGATTGGAGTCATTGGCATCTCAAGTATCAATCGGCAGCCGGGCGTGCATCTAGATTTGAAAGACTTTCTTTTCGGGACAATATTAGGAGTTTCTAATGAAGATTTATGGCTTTCGTTCATCGTTTTAATCTTTGTCATCTTGAGCATCGCCCTCTTCTATCGGCATCTGTTTGCGAGTACGTTCCAAGCCGTTATGGCACAAACGATGGGTATTTCTGTGCAATTGGTTCATTATTTCTTGATGCTTTTGCTGGCGTTTGCCGTTGTTGCTTCCTTGCGTAGTGTCGGGATGATTTTGGTCGTAGCAATGCTTATCACGCCTGCCTCTACTGCACTTTTACTCACCAAACGCTTACAATCCGTCTTAGTTCTTTCTTCAATTATTGGTTTTTTATCTGCCGTATTAGGCTTGGTGGTAGCCATTCTTTTAGATACAACCCCAGGGCCAGCGATGGCACTCACGGCTACCGCGATTTATCTTTTAGCAGTCCTATTTGCACCTGAACGCGGCTTGGTCTTTCGTTTTTTACGCAAACGCCAATTGCGCCGACGTATTCATTGGGAAGACATCACCAAACGTGCTTATCAACTTGAAAAGAAAGGCAATCTAAGCCTTGCAATGCTTAGTGAACGCCTAAATGATAGTGAAGGCAACACGCAACGCTATATCCAAATTCTTCGTGCTAGGGGCTTCTTTGAAAAGGATAGTTTGCGCCTCACCGCTAAGGCACGCGATGCCGCAAATCGCCTCATACGTACGCACCGCCTGTGGGAAACCTACCTCGTGCAAGAACTCGGTCTTTCTGCCGATCAAATACATGAAGATGCCGAAAAATACGAACATCTTCTCACTGATGAACTGGTAGATGAGATGGATAAAAAACTCGGATATCCTACCACCGATCCGCATGGTTCACCGATACCGAGCAAACATATCTTACGATTGATGCTGCATGAGTTGGGCTTGCGACAAACCGCTAAAATAGCCCGTGAGCAATTGAGTGAACATATCGAGTCGCAGCTCTGGGAATTGGGTTTGCTTCCGAATTCGCCTATTGCAGTAGCTCAAAAAGCGAATCAATTCGTGGAGGTACAACAAAATGGCAAAGCTATTCGCGTCCCAATGCAACTAGCGCAGTCTATTAGTGTTGAAAAGGAATAATGTAGAAGAGAGAAGAGAGACCGTTTCACTGCGAGAAGAGAGAATAATCCCTAAGACGTATAATTTAAAATCTCTATTCCCTGCCCGACGGCAGGCGGGTCTCAACAAAGTGGTCTCTGCCCTCTCTTCTAAATACTTACGAATATTTTATAATAGAGAGTCCAATTCAAGATGGTTCAAAAAGTAGCAGAACTCAAGGGGCATAATGCCGCAATTTACGCGCTCGCAATAGCAGAGAGTCCGCGTCATATTTTTTCCGCTTCCGGAGAAGGTTGGCTCGTGCATTGGGATTTGGATGCGCCTGAACTCGGCAAGCTCATCGCTAAAGTAGATGGCAATATCTTCTCTATTTGCTACCTCGCTGAACAACAACTCATGTTACTCGGTGATATGCACGGTGGCGTACATTGGGTAAACTTAAACGCCCCCGATGAACAACGGAATATCGCCCATCACAAAAATGGCACCTTTGCCCTAGTACGTGTGGGTGAACAGGTGATAAGTGCTGGTGGAAAAGGGCTTTTAACCAAATGGTCTATCGCACAAAAACGCCCGCTCGAAAGTCTCCAACTCTCCCATGAAAGCCTCCGAAGTATTGTCTATAGTGCTGCCCGAAATGAGCTTGCCATAGGGGCTAGTGATAATAGCATTTACTTCCTCGATGCTACTAATTTTAGTGTACGTAGCAGTATTCCCGCCGCTCACGATAATTCTGTTTTTACCGTCAAATATCACCCCGATGGAAAACACTTGTTAAGCGGTGGACGCGATGCGCAACTCAAAGTGTGGGACTTGGAAACGCTTACTTGCCTACAGGCACAAGCTGCCCATTGGTACACGATAAATGCCATCGCCTTCCATCCGAAAGGACACCTTTTCGCTACTGCCAGCCGCGATAAAACGATAAAAATATGGGATGCGAAAAGCTTCCAACTGGTAAAAGTATTAGAAACAATCCGCGATGATGGGCATATCAATTCTGTAAATGATTTGCTTTGGACAACGCATCGAGAGTTGCTTGTTTCGGCTAGTGATGATCGGAGTTTGAAGGTTTGGGAGTTTTAAGGCAAAGCAATTTATTAATTTAGTTTGCCTAATACGATAATGCTACAATCCGTTAATAGGAAAACATTGTAGCATTAACGCATTATCGCATTAAAGCATTAACCTCCCTTCAGGCGCAGCAATATCCATAAAATCAGGTTGTTCTTGCACGATGTCTTGCCACATGGGTTGGAAACTAAAGTAACCCGCCAATGGAAAACCGACTTCATTATTGCGTGTACTTAGTGCAGTTGCATGGTCGATGCTTATGGGTTTATTGCCTGTTGCTTCTGCTAGTAGTTG
>CALGLY010000611.1 GCA_937959095.1 uncultured Saprospiraceae bacterium | reverse complement strand
ATGTACATTCTTGACAGGGTATTTCGCCCATATTTTTCACTTTGAAGCCCTGAAAATATCAACATTTATGCGGGTTTCAAAGCAAAAACTATGAACAAAACCTCTCTCTCAAGAATGTACATTTATTTATTTCGCGTTCCTAGTACATTAACCCGTAAGTGGTTTTCAACAATTTAGGGAGTTTATTTTTTTTGTATTTCCACCTGACGGCAGACAGGCAAGGTACGAAGAAGGAACACCCGTACGGAAGAGACTGATGAGTAAGGAGGAATATTGGAAATCATTTATGGACTAGTGCTTTGTCAAGTATGAAATAGCGGGTAGCTTGCGCGTGTTTTTTCGCTAATCTAGGCGCAAAATTTGGAACATAATGGGTTGTGAAGCCGAATTTTGTAACGAAGAGTAGCGGAAAAAGACCGACTAATGATTACCCCTCATTTCATACTTGATAAAGCACCAGTGTTACAAAAAAAGAGAAGGGAGACGATCCCCCTTCTTCCAACCAATGGTAACCTGAACTAACCGTAGTCCAGACTTACCCGCCTTATTTTCTTTAGGTTTTTTTAGAAATTAGTCCTCGTTTGTTACCACCAATTTGCCTATACCTATGGGATGACCATGAGAAACGACTCGGAATAGATAGGTTCCTGCAGCTAAATTTAGTTCCTTTCTATTAATGCTTAGTTCATTACTAGGCATTTCAGTTCCATATAATAGTCTGCCTACTAAGTCGTACAATTCAAAGTGCAGTGGTAGATTTTTGGGATTTGTCACTATTATTTTGGTTTCTAATTCGAAAGGATTAGGATGTACTGTTATTTTTACTTCTTCTGATAAGTCACTTTGTATAAAGTTGAAGGTCTTTAGAAATCTAATATCTACAGTATGAAAGGTCGTATTAGTAATAATAGCTTCGTTATAATCAAAATAAATAGCTGCACTATTTTCAATAACTGATCCTAATGGAATATCATGGTGTTGGCTCACTCTAAAATTGATAAAACCATGCGAAGCGACTTCATTCGTCGTGCTATCAGGGAGTAAAATATTTCGGAACTGAATCCGTAGGACATTATCTGATATTCTATCAAACTCATAGGCATGGCTACTTGCACCGACTTGTATACTTCCCCAATCTAAATAAGCAGAAAGCGTATCCAAAAGCACCACATTAAATGCTGTATCTGTACCTGTATTTTGAAAACGAATTTGATATTCAATATCTGTATTTAATTCAACAAAATGTTCCTCGTAAATACCACGTGGCAAACCTCTTTTATCATTCGGGTCGTAGGCACTTCTATTTTCTTGGCAATCTATTGATTTATAGGGTTCATAGTCATTTTGAGGAAAATTATTAACGATGCCTTTACTAAATGATCCATTTGCGTTCGTGCCACAGCCTTCTATTATTGCAATTGGGCGGCTTGGAAAAGGGAAATCGGCTACTTGTCCTACCTCCATTCCATAGGTATTACCATTACCCGGAAACGTATATTCTACTCTATTAAGGGCATTCAAATCTATACGATAGGGTGCAGGCATCATAATAAGTTCTTCTGTCACTACCGAGAAAAGTACGTCATTCACAGGGCCATCCCCTATATTTTCTACGCTGAATATTACCTTATCATCTTCGCAACGAACATCTACTTCTATTTCTGCGCCAGACCAATCAGGGGATGAAATACAGGGTGCATCTGGATAAATATGTGCTTCTGTGCAATGGGTTTGTCCTAATTCGCTTTGATTGCTAACTTCCACCTCAATGGTGAACGTTCCACATTCGCTTCCTTCTATACTGCCTAGATTAAAACGATAGGTGTTTTCGCTTAAAAAATCGGCTACTATGGAGCTATTGAGATAGCTTACATCTGGATCAAAATCAACATCTACATAAGCCGCTTCGGCAGCTTTATCTCCATAGTTGCAGTACTGGACATAGTAGGTATTTTGAAAGCCTCTTCGCAAACGGGGCGCAATAATATCTACCGTCAGCATCGGGCAATCAATGAAAGGAGCTACTAAAAATTGAAAATCGGCTAAAGGATTGCCTCCTAAAAAGTCATCAATAGAAAAATAATGTTGTGTGCTACATCCATTATCAGCTGTGGTGCTTAGCTTGATATATTTATATTCAAAATTCCAAAATGCTCCAAAATCAAAATCGAGTTGATATGCCTGCTCCGAATCCACTTGAGTGTAGCGTATGCCAAGGGTGTCAGTATCAACAGGAATCCTGATTTTTCCTTCATCGAGAACACTGTCCTTTACTAGATCCACGAAGATTGGCCAAAAAGGACGCACGATTTCTTCTATATCTGCTTGGCAGTTTTCGTTAGCATCCTCAATGATTTGCCCGCTCAAAGATATTCTCTCACAATCTCCTTCGGATAAGATAGTAATAGAGATGTCTGCCGAACAAGCACCAACATCTGTCACCGTGATATTATAAGTACCTGGAGCTAAAGGAGGACTTATAGATCTTTCATATTCATAGGCATAAGGTGGATTTCCACCGCTTATCACTAAATCGAAATCACCCCCACTCGTGCCACATTCTTCGGTTGCATGTATAATGTTATTGGCATCAATACGCAAGGTTTCGACCGTATCTACAATCACAGGGCGTTCTTCCTGACAGCCATTTATATCTTCTACTACGATTTTATATCTACCTGCTACTAGGTTGGTGACAGGGAAACTGGATGCTACTATCTCGCCACTTTCATTTGTTACGACTATCGTAACAGCATCACCTGTTATCACCGCATTAAAGCTACCTAAACAAGTCGGGCTGGCATCTATGATAGAGACATTTTCTATACTTGGCCCTGCTAGTTTATTGATTGTAAAACTGGTATCTATCACACAGCCCGCAGCATCTTCAATACGCAAAGGATAAATGCCTACAGCAAGATTATTTAAAGCCGTATTCGGAGCAATACTTTGTGCGACATTGACGAGGTAAGGTGGCACGCCACCTGAAATGGATAAATTAACACTCCCCGTTTCTCCTATACAAGCATCTTGTACTTCTATTCCTAGCTCAATAGCTTCATCACATTGAGCGTGCAAGAAGCTCAGTGTACTAAAGACTATAAAAAGTAGAAATATAAGTTTACGCATAGTCATGAGTGTTAGAGATAATTAATTCATAGTACAAATTTGCTATAAAATATTTTACTACACAAGTACATTTTTATTTCTTTATAGAGTTTGTTATTATTGTAAATAATTATAAAACAAAGGGTTAAATTTTATTTTGTAGAAATGAAAATAGAAAAAACAAAGGTTTTTAGAGTGCTGAAAAACTTATCGAAGCGCGAAAAAGAGCAATTGCGCTTGTTTTTGACCTCTCCTTTCTTCAATAAGCGGCAGGATGTTATATTGTTATTTGAGGAATTGGTTATCATAAGAAAGTGCGCTATTGTGCCAGAAGAACTCTTTCGAGCGGTATATTCAAACCGTGCATTTAGAGAACCCGATTTGCGCTTGGTACTAAGTTATCTATTTCGTTTAGTGGAGCATTTTTTAGTATATCGTCAATTATTTCAGGAGGATAAAAAAGCAAGCCACAAGCGGGCGACTATTCATGCGTATCAAAACTTACACTTGCCGAAACT
>CALGLY010000610.1 GCA_937959095.1 uncultured Saprospiraceae bacterium | reverse complement strand
ATTTTTTACTTTAAAATTGGTCAAATATCTAGATATGCTCCCACTTTCAAAGCAAAAACTAGAACCAAAATAAACTATTCAAGAATGTACATTTATTAATTCGCCATTACTTTAGTTCTTCCTTTTGTGATAAAAAATGATTGAAAAGTGATTGCTAAAACCGAATCCGCCGTACATTATTCATCGTATTCCCAAGCGCAAATGCCAAGATAAGCGCGATAGCAATATGCGCCCCATCGGTAAGGTCTTTGGTCATCACAGTACTGAATTGATTGCTATCGATCGTGTAACCAACGACATTGCCTACCCCAAAGAGTGCTAAGAGACCACCTGCTAAGGTTACAAACTTCACCGCTTCGCCTCGTAGGAAACTAAAACGCGGAATAAATCGCTGCAAAACCCATTGATGCTGTCCATAGCCTAACAGAATGACAATAGCATTGCGAATCCACATTGCTTCATCGGATGCAGGCTGCCAAGCTTCTATATCTAGAAAAGTAGAACCATACATTGTGCCACCGAGACTTGCCATATCGAGAATTCGACGCGTCATATAGCGAATTTTCTGTATGTACTTCCGAAGCGTATCGATTACCCAAAGTAAGATAACGATACCAACAACAGCCATCCAGAAGCTATCCATATTTTCTGTCGAAAAAGCCAAGAAATCCATAAATTCAGCTATAAGAAAGTAGGCACGACATATCGTATATCGTGCCTACTAGGAGTTTATTATAAGCGTTGAATCAAGAGTATCAAGGAGATGATACTACCTGCTTGACCGATAGAATCAGCAAGTACACGTCCCCAATCTACTGGTTCGCGTTCTAACTCACGTTGTTCTCGGTCTAAATCTTTTGGTGGTTTTCGGCCTACATTAATAATAGATCCTTTTTGCACTTTGGGTGATATTCTGAAAGCAATCAGATCCAAAGTTTTCACAATACGTCCATTTGGATGTTCTACCGTGACTAAACCTCGCTTTCCATTTTCCCCTACGCCTGCTGCATAGCGATTGATATAGAAACTAGCTCGCTTTCCTGAATGAAATGCTGTATTGATACGCCCATTAGAGAGGTACTTATCAGGATAAAGCTCTCGCGCACGAATTTCTCCTTGAATGGTTACTAAGTCTTCCTTCTTTGGTACAGCGATTGCATCTCCCTCTTTTAGTATAAAGTTATAACGAGAATCTTTATCTTGTATTACTTCATCTAATTCCATCACAACATACCCAATAGAATCTAATCTTCTATAAAGTGTTGCACCGGGAGGAAATGCTTCTTCTGTAAGTCCACCTGCGCGTTCTATAACGCTAAGTAGTCGTTCATTTTTGTCCAAAAGCGCATAGGTGCCTGGATATTGTACTTCTCCATCAATATTGACGGTTTGAAACATTTCAAAATCAGGTACAGAGCGCACTACTATCAAATCGAAGGGGGCTAAAGGAAATTCTCCGCCTATTGGGACATTCAAATCATCATCTACTTCGACTGTCGCAACTATCGTTTGAGTAGGTTGATTTTCTCGGATAACGAGTCGGAAAATCTCAATTTGATTTGATGCTGCTTCTAGTTTTAATCCGCCTGCCAGCGTCAATACATCCTTTAGGGTAAGTGTTTCATCAAATTGAAAATCACCAGTATTTCGTACCGCACCAGCTACCCGCACTTGATATTGATCCGTGAAGGTTGGATTGGCTAATATTTCAATGGTATCATAGGGCATGAGCGAGAAATTATTTTCAGACGCAGGATTTGACATGGCATCCTTAACATCAAAACGTTTCCACTCTAGTTGTTCTTTATTGGAAGGGTTCTTCCTTTTTAGATAGCCAATAGAATAGGCTTCGGGATCTAGTCCTCCTGCTATCATAATGGCTTCTTCTAAACTTAAATCCTGATTAATATCAAAAGGCAGCTCCATAGGTGTCCGCACTGCCCCTCGTATAGTGATTGTTCCTTTATCTGCATATAAACTTTTGCTATAAATCATCAATTCATCCCTAGGCTGGAGATTCATATTGATTTCCGTAGTAGGATAATTAATAATACTATCTAAATTCAGCGAAAAGTATTGTACCGTAGAATCTACTTCAAAGCGTTTCAAAAATACGCGATCGGTTTTGGCTTGTTTACGTAATACGGCTCGTTCTACTAAGTCATTAATACGCATATTTTTTGTTAGCTGGAATTTACCTGCGATTAATACTTCTCCTTCTATAGTTACAAAATTTTCAAACGGCTTTGGTATCGTTCTAATACGAATGCGATCTCCTTTAAGTAAAGGAAAATCGCTATTGGTTTCATACAATTTCTTCAAATTAACATCGATAATTTGTCGTTCATCCTCTACAAATCGAGCCACTTTTATATTGCTCTGATAAGCACTATCTACTAAGCCACCTGCATAATCTATTAACTCGATTAGGTTTTCTTCTTCAAGCAATTCATATTTAAAAGGTCGCTTCACAGCACCATTTATTTCTACTATTTTTTCTGCAATTGGTACATATATGTAGTCATTATTTTGAAGAAAATATTCATCTTGCTTTAGTGGATTTTGAAGAAATTCATATAAATCCAAAAATCTAGGTTCTTCTCCAGAACGTGTTATTTGAATTTTACGTAGCGAACCGATATTATTAGGTCCACCTGCTGCTGCTAGAGCATTAATCGCGGTATTAAGAGCAGGTAAGTTATAAGTTCCCGGCTCTATCACATCCCCTATAATATTCACATTAATCGTACGAGAAAAATCAAGACTTACATCAAATTGCTCGGGTAAAAAACGATAGCGTTGTCTAAATCCACTTTGTATTAGTTCTTTTGCTTTTTTATAAGGAATACCTTTTAAAAAGATAGGACGCATTTGAGAAGGACGAATATACCCATCTTCATCTATTTCGTATTTTACATTTTGCAGTACAGATGTCCCCCAAATAGAAATAACTAATTCATCTCCCACTCCAAGAATATAAGAATCAGGTGGGGTCATATTGCTTGCATCTAAGAGAGGTTCTTGTTGTTGATCCCGAAAGATTTGATGGCCATAAATCTCTGGAAGTTCTTTTTCGATTATGTCAGCTACTTCCTCCTCTGCTATTTCTTCTGCCAATCCATTATTGGCTGCCTTTTCTAGTTGTTCATCTACCTCTTCCTCTACTTCTTCCTCTATTTCCTCTCCTACAGGCGTATCAATATCAAAATCTTTTTCTGCCTCCATCTCGGCAAGCGTTTCATTGACAATCCCTTGAATTCGTTCAATTTCAAAAGGGCTAAGAGAAGTTGGATCAAGGCTATATAATTCTATTCCTTTTTCCTGCAGCCGAGCATTAAAATCATTCTCATCCAATCCGCGCTTATCTAGTTCTTGTCTTGCTTGTTCTTCTGTGAAGAAGGGAACTTGCGCCACTAAGCTGGTACATATTACTAAAAGAAAAATTAAAAGTCCCAATCCCTTTTTCATAAGTAAATTCTAATTATTATAAAACTATTCAATTGATACAATACCAATTCATACTAAGCAATTATCAATTTTCGCGACAATCTACTTACAATAAATGAGGCTTCCAACTATACACCAGTACTGATGTATAGTTAAAAGCCTCATTTGCTAGAAGGATCAATAAATAGTCAATGATTTATGTTTTTTTTTCAAAAGCACAAATCTAGCTATCAGAATTTAAAAAAGGAAACCTTTAAACCGCTTCTGCTTCCACTTTAACCACTTTTTTGAAATATTCGTAGGTTCTCCGCATTCCTTCTGCTCTTGAAATCGTCGGTTCCCACCCTAATATCTTTTTTGCTAAGGTAATATCTGGTCGACGTACCTTTGGATCATCCGTAGGTAATTCCTTATTAATGATATGCGCTGCAGGATTTCCTACCATTTCTAAGACTTCCTTCCCAAAGTCTAGAATAGAGATTTCATCTGGATTACCAATATTCACAGGTTGGTCATAATCACTTAGCAATAAGCGATAAATTCCTTCCACTAAATCATCTACATAGCAGAATGCACGAGTCTGCGAACCATCTCCAAATACTGTCAAACCTTCTCCTCGAATAGCTTGAGAAAAGAAAGCAGGTAGTACCCGTCCATCATTCACCCGCATACGTGGCCCATAAGTATTAAAGATACGAATCATTCGTGTCTCCACATTATGATAGGTATTGTATGCCATCGTAATCGCTTCTAAAAAGCGTTTTGCTTCATCATAAACACCTCTTGGCCCGATAGGATTTACATTACCCCAATAATCTTCCGTTTGTGGGTGTACCAATGGGTCACCATATACTTCAGAAGTAGATGCTACTAAGATGCGAGCATTTTTTGCTTTAGCTACTCCTAGTACATTATGCGTACCTAATGCCCCTACTTTCAGGGTTTGAATAGGCATTTTTAAATAATCGATAGGACTTGCAGGAGAAGCAAAATGTAAAATATAATCTATTTCGCCAGGTACATGAATGAATTTCGTAATATCATGATAATAAAATTCAAATTCTGCTAGCGGAAAAAGATGTTCAATATTTGAAATATCTCCAGTAAGAAGATTATCCATCCCAATGACATGATAGCCTTCTTTTATAAACCGATCACAAAGATGTGATCCTAAAAATCCTGCCGCGCCTGTTATTAACACTCGCTTCATAAGTCGTTACGCTTTTGTAATAATGATTGATATATAATTATTATGGTGGACAACCTTCAAAATAATGGACGGCAGCACGCACCCAAGAGTTATAATTCACTTTAGACAACTCACAAAAAAAGAGTAGTATAAAATTGACTAATTTATTTTTGCGAATTGCCTAAGTACACTGTAAATTAAATAGATTACAGTGTACTAATAATCTTTCAAGTTAATATTGTCAGATAAATTTTGGTTTGCCTTTTTCCGCTACTCTTCGTTATAAAATTCTCCGATAGCTATCGGAGCATAAACAGTTATGTTCCCAATTTTATGCCTTAATTAGCGAAAAAAACAAGCAACCTATCCGACACTATTAACTTGAAAAACTACTAAGTAATGAAGAATTAATTAACTAAACAGTTATGCTTGTCTTTTTGTCTTGTAATTTCGTTAAAAATACTCGTCGTAGCTAAGGCTATGCCTGCGTTTTTTGCCTCATTACAAAACAAAAATCCTACACTTAACTGTTCATTTAATTCATTCTTC
>CALGLY010000609.1 GCA_937959095.1 uncultured Saprospiraceae bacterium | reverse complement strand
AGGCGGCTCTACGGATGTGGGTGATGTGAGTTGGATGGTACCTACTGCGGGCATGAATGCTGCAACTTGGGTGCCTGGCACATCGGCGCACTCTTGGCAAGCGGTAGCCGCAGGCGGCATGAATATCGGACATAAAGGAATGATGGTAGCAGCTAAAACCCTTGCACTTACCGCAATGGATATTTTCAATAATCCAACGGTGTGCGGAAAAGCAGCAGCAGAATTGCAGCGTCGGCGTGGTACGGACTTTGTATATGAACCATTGCTAGGGGATAGAGAACCACCTTTGGATTATCGGAAATAGGGGTTTTTTAGTTAAAAAATAGAATTGTTTTAAAATAATGTTTTATTTAAAACAATTTGTTTGTATTTTATGTCTTTTAGACTTATTATAGCGTGAAGAAATAAATTCATGCTCTAAGCTCTAAGAAGATGTCGGAAAATATAAAAAAATTAATTGTCAGAAATGAACTAGAGGCAGCCTTGGAAGCCTTGTTCGAAGCAACAAAACATGATAGAAAATTGAATAATGAAGTAATCGTATTATTCAGCCGTTTCACAGATTTTAAGAGTAAGCAGTCACTCAATTTGATGCCACTCTCTGAGACAGAGCCAATGCTTCGGCAGCTTATTTTTTCTATTTTGGAGGTGACAAATGGCTTGGCTGTAATAAAGGATACTGGCTCGAAAGAGAAAGAGGGTTAAGTTGTGCTTTAAAAATTAGTAAAGAAAAACTATTTTTTATTCAATCTACTAACAAAAAATTATTACTTTTGCAGCCCTTTATAGGAAAATTTTGATTTTCCTTCTATTTTTTCCAATTCAGGAAATCTTAATTCAGGTTTTAAATCAAATAATCATGCAGGCAGTTGCAGTGAATGGTACACCAAGAGAGAACTTAGGTAAGAAATGGGCAAAGACAGCACGCAAAGAGGGTGCAATTCCTTGCGTATTGTATGGTGGCAAAGAAGTGAAGCATTTCACTACTACAAATAACGAAGTAAAGTCATTGGTATATACTGGTGAGTTTAAGTTAGCAGAATTGAACGTAGATGGCGTAGTATCTAAAAGCATTGTGAAATCAATACAGTTTCACCCTGTTACAGATCAGATTATACACATGGACTTCCTAGAAATAGTACCTGGACAAACGATTAAGGTCGAAGTTCCTGTACGATTCGAGGGTTCATCTCCAGGGGTGAAGTCGGGTGGTAAATTGATTCAGAGTCTTCGTCGCGTTAAGATTAAGACAACTCCTGATAATTTAGTAGATCAATTGGTCTTAGATATATCAGAACTGGAGTTGGGAAGTGCGATTCGAGTACGTGATATTCAAGCGGTAGAAGGTGTTGAAATCATGAATGCACCTAGTATTCCAGTTGCAAGCGTAGAAATACCAAGAGCATTGCGTTCAGCAGAAGCAGCAGAAGCAGTGGAAGGAGGAGCAGTAGCAGAAGAGGTTGCAGAAGCAGCAGAATAGCATTAGCTTTTAGCATATACTATATTACTACTAGGATATACTGTGAATACAGCGGTATATCCTAGTGTTGTTTATATTCTTCCGTTTTGCCTTACAAATTTGCCCTCCCACCAAAAACACCTTATCTTGGTCGGATAGAACATAATTATCCGCACTATGAATGTCATTGATACAAAAAACATCCATAAAACCTACAACCCTACGACCATACCTGTGCATGCCCTGCGCGGTGTAGATTTAACAATTACAGAAGGGGAATTTACGGCATTAGTCGGGCCATCAGGCTCTGGCAAAACTACAATGCTTAATATTATTGGTGGTTTAGACCGTCCCACAGAAGGCACGATTGCTGTAGGAGGACAAGACATTTCGCAACTAAGCGACAATCAACTTATAGATTTTAGAAAAGAAAATATTGGTTTCGTTTTTCAAGCTTACAATCTTATTCCTGTATTGACGGCGCAAGAGAATGTGGAGTTTGTGATGTTGCTACAAAATCGCTCGAAGCAGGAACGCGACGCACGGGTAGAAGAACTGATGGGCGCAGTAGGACTAAGTGATAAATTAGATAAACGTCCTTCGCAGCTTTCAGGAGGGCAGCAGCAGCGTGTGGCAGTTGCACGCGCCTTAGCACCAAAGCCCCGCTTTATTCTAGCCGATGAACCAACCGCGAATCTTGATTCTAAATCTACCGCCAATTTATTGGATATAATGGCGCGCCTAAATAAAGAAGAAAATATCACTTTCGTTTTTTCTACGCACGACCAACGCGTGATTGACCGCGCTCGCCGTGTAGTGACGCTTGAAGATGGGAAGATTGTATCGGATGAGTGGCGGGGATAGGTTTTTAGGGGATTATTCATGTCATGCACCCTTTCTGAAAAAGTAAATCGGTACTGTCTTGTAATGAATCTTATCTAATAACTACAGTATGCAGACAACTGATAAAAGAAGATTTTGCTGGTGCGGATTTCTAATCCGTCACCGATACTCTACAAATCTCCCGATTTGTGCATCATTTTTATAAAAATATACAACACAAATCGGGAGATTTGTAGAGAAAACGTATCGGACAGTATGTCCTCACGAGCACAGAAACAGGTTTTGTCAGTTGTGTGCATACCATAGGTATCTAATAACAATAATTAGGAGAAGTAAAATTAGAATTTAACGAAAAAGTTGCCACTTTTAGAAATTGGGAATCAAATTAAAAGAAGTCTGTGGCTAACATTAAAGCCTGATAGTCGTGGCTACGCCCGACAATCTGTGAAAATCGCTAACTCGCAATCTGCGACAAAGGAGCTTTGTTGAATAATGGCTACGCCGCCGATGCCAACCGTCATTCGCATCAATTAAGAAAAACCAAAAAATACACAAGATTCGAAATTTAGTATAAGTCGCTACTACCACTTCCAGCCTACCTTTGTGTTATTAATAAACAGTTACAAGAAGGATGAATACGCAAAAAATGGGTAAAGAAGGT
>CALGLY010000608.1 GCA_937959095.1 uncultured Saprospiraceae bacterium | reverse complement strand
GGGTACGATCTTGGCGCGCCGAAAACCAATCGCCATTATTGATAGCATCAAACTGGCGTTCCGATTTTGCCAAAGTATAGCTTATCCAACCCGTGAAATCGCCTTTTTTCTTCTTCAAATAAAACTCCAATCCATAAGCGCGTCCCTCCCCGAACACTAAATCTGATTCTATATCAAAGTTGTTTATGGCTGTGCCACCATCTTCAAAGTCTACTTGATTTTGGAGATTTTTGTAATAGCCTTCCACGCTAAACTCGTAGGTGTTTTTCTTGAAATTCTTAAAATAACCAATCGCAAATTGGTCTGCTATTTGTGGTTTTACCAATTTTGAACTTGTTATCCAAAGGTCAGTAGGCGTTCCCGAAGTAGAATTAGAAAGCAGGTGTAAATATTGATAATTGCGATTGTAAGAAGCCTTTAATGAGCTATTTTCACCTAGCAGATAGGTTGCATTCACTCGCGGTTCAAAACCGATGTAAGTATTATAAATCTCCCCTTTCCCATAAATCGTAGAACTGGTAATATTGTCTTGTTCGTCATAGATTTTTACTTCATAATCCCCGATGCTAGAAAAACCACTCAGGCGCAAACCATAGTTCAGACTTAGTTTATCATTTACTTTCTGTTTATTCATCAGATACAGACCCGTTTCAAGACCTTTTTGCTCACTTAGTGTATTTCCTTCACTTGTATCAGCTACTTCTTCCTCCTCCTCGAACGTAAATTCATTGGGTTTCATTCGGTGATAAATGCCTTGCCAGCCAAATTTCAGCGTATTTTTTGGATTGATGAACCAATTGTAATCCTGCTTCACGTTATAGTCAAAAATTCCAGCATCAAGGGAGATACCATTGCCTCCAAAATCTACTTTAAAACCATAATCATAATCACTATACACAAAAGTGGTGTTCGAAAAAAGCTTGTCATTGAAGAGATGATTCCAACGCAGCGTTGCTGTCGTATTCCCCCAATCAAAACCAAATGCCTCTACTCCAAAAGCATCGCGCCCCAAGTAACCAGATAGAAAAACACGGTCTTTTTCGCCTATTTTATAGTTCGCTTTTAAATTCAAATCATAGAAATACAAATCTAAATTCTCAAAGCCGTCAGTCAAAAAAGGGCGTGCCAATATATCCGCATACGTTCTACGCCCAGAAACGATGATAGAACCTTTATCTTTCTTTAACGGGCCTTCTAGGGTCAATCTTGAAGAAATCAATCCAATTCCACCCGAAGCTTTCCACCCCTTCATATTCCCATTTTTCATGCGAATATCCATAACCGAAGAAGCCCGACCGCCATATTCTGCTGGCATTCCGCCTTTATATAACTTCACATCCTTCAAGGCATCCGAATTGAAAACCGAGAAAAAACCTAAGAGATGCGATGCATTATAAACGGGTGCTTCATCAAGTAAAATTAGATTCTGATCCGAATCGCCGCCACGCACGAAAAAGCCACTACTTCCTTCCGAGTTGGAACTCACACCAGGTAGCAATTGCATCGTTTTCAAAATATCTTGTTCACCCAATAGCACAGGTATGAGCTTGGCATCTTTCACATCCAACTTCACTACACTTACTTCCGTATTGGTGACATTATCGTTTTCTTTCTGCGCGCTTACTACGACTTCTTGTAGTTCCATTGCCGCCGACCCCAATTCCACATCTTGCTTGATGTCTTTGTCCAGTTTCACTTCTACACGCTGCGTTTCCATTCCGATATAGGAATATTGTAAGGTATAATCTCCTTCGGGCAAGGTGATGGAATAATAGCCGTACAGATTGGTGGTCGCCCCTTCGCCTGTCTCTTCTACGAGGACATTGGAGTAGAGCAAATCTTCTCCCGAACTCGCATCGCGCATATAACCACTAATGGTGTAAGATTGCTGCGCCAGTAGAAGACTGGGAGATAAGAAAAGCAATAAAAATTTTAAATACGATTGCATATTTGTGCTGTTTTTGATGCAAATATGCAGGGCGATGCCACGTGCTGAAATATTTTTACATCAACACCCTGATTTTATGCACGAACGTGGCTTTTAGTTCGGCTATCATGGAATATTCAGTTGCTTCAAGCGCACGTAATCATAAGTTGTTTGGCGTTTACCAATCAGGGCGAAAATTAGACCGACTTGGAATTTATTGTATTGAATAAAACTGCGCCCTATGTCTGTATTGCGTATATGCTGATGATACTCCAAGCTGGCATTGAAAACCATAGACGGAGATAGTCGATAATGAAAACCAACAGAAAGCGGAATGCCGAAACCACTAAAATTATCCCTGTCTGCTCCATCTTCGCCTGCTCTCGAAAGAAATTCACTACGATCAAATCTTCCTCCTAGACCACCACTCCCAAAACCTTCACTGGGATCAATGACAATAGTCGTATCTAATTCCACTTCAATAGCCTGCAAGAAGCCATAGGAAAGCCCTGCGCCCACGAAAGGTGCGAAGCCTTCATTGAGTTCCCAACGATAATGTACCTGCACATTTGCGGATGCGTAGAGGTGTGATTTCAGTACAGTATTAAGTTCAATTTCAATCTCCTCCCTATTCAATAAAGCATTAAAATCTATTTGCGCTCTGAGCTGCTCTTGTACGGTTTTTTTCGCCTTGGATAAGCCAGAACTAGCGGTAATATCGGTATGAATGGACCAATGCCGATTGAGAATACGGTATTGATTGAACGTCAAAGCATGGAAAGCAGCAGGTGTTTTTTCCTCCCTGTGATAGCCAAAAAAGTGCATAAGAGAATAGGACAGACCGATGCCTTTCTCTCGCTTGCCATGTTTACGCACATTAACACTTTCGCCATATTCTTGCTCAATACGTTTAATATCTACGTCCCACTTTTTGTTGCTAAGTGCCTCTTCGAAGACATATTGTAAGGTCTCGCTTTGGTACGTTTTTACTTTAAAATTATCCGATTGTATATTCTTCTCTGTTGCAGTGTTTAGCCAGTACATTGCCGAAAAAAAATCGCTTTCAAATTGGCTGTACAGCCAGAAAAAATCTAAATCTCCGATAAGTAATAGCACGATCCGCTGTTTATCGAACTGCTTTTTTGAGTCATTCAATGCTGCATTTAGATTATGCTTAATAAATTCCAACGAACTCCCTTCTCTTACGAGCATTGAGGTGCTGGATGTAAAGCTTTCTAGCTGCGCTCGCGCCTGTTCATATTGTGCCTCTGCTGTCAAAACAACGAGCAAAGGTTTTTTTTCAGGATTTTCATTTAGCCATTCAATTTCTTGTGCATCTAGTAGTATTGGCAAAAAAATAAGTAGCAATAGGATACCAAAGTAAGGATGAGACATAGTATTCAAATTCAGTTAGGAATGTCTGCAAAGTAGCGTCCAAGTGTAGCTACGCGAAACCTATTACATGAACGCCCCAATTTTATGCACAAAATCGGAGCGTTCGTGCATAAATATTGTTGCTTTGCTATAAACAACCTTATTTTAGCAGCATGGATTCAACAGTTAATCAGCGAATCTTTTGGCAGATATCAATTCTATTCGCAATAGGACTGGTTATACCTATTCTATTGGTAGATAATGGTTTTCCCATTCAGATCTTGTCGCGTGCAGTTGGCTTTTTTATTGTAGGGAGTCTTGTAGTTATCATTAATCTAAAATTTCTTTTCCCACGACTGTATAATAACGTCAACTTTCGTAGCTACCTATTGACGGGTACTTTAATATGCTTGGGTATGAGTGGCTTGGTAAACGCTATCTTATTCTTTTTTATAGATCTAAGTACTGTTGGGTCTGCCTTCCTTGAATTATTGCCCCAAAACATACATT
>CALGLY010000607.1 GCA_937959095.1 uncultured Saprospiraceae bacterium | reverse complement strand
CTATTTATTAAAGATGGAAAAATAATCAGTACATTCAAATATTGGGATGAAGGAGATTACGAAAATGTAGAACCTTTATTACAAGCCTTTGAAGAGATTATTCCAAGTATTAAAAGTAATTTCTTTACAATGGATATAGCAAAAGAAGAAGATGGAAAGTGGATAATTGTAGAATTGGGCGATGGACAAGTAGCAGGTTTGCCAGATAATGCTGATAAAAAGCTTTTTTACCAAAGTTTAAAAAGCTAATCATTAATTCTTAACGGAATTGCCTTTACTTAAATTCAGTAAGGGGTAATTTCAATTCTCCATAAAAAGAAAAACGCTCTATTCTATGTTCAATTTCAAATTTAAATAAAAAAATAATAATGGAAATGCATTCACACCTCTGTCGTCACACGCAGAGCCGCCATAGTTTCCTGATAACCTACTTCCATAGCATGATGAATAGCAGCAGGCGAGAAATCAGCAGGAGAACCGATGCGACGTAGCGGAGAAAACATCAGATATTCTTTGTCAGCAATAGTCCCGCGTTCTTGTAGGTGCTGATAAGGGAAAGAGTTAATTTGAGCAACAATAAGCTTATCGAATTTATCAGCGCGACGCAAGCACAGACTTAGCGGAACAACCTCGGCGAAACCACCATCCACATATTTATCTCCATTGATATAGAGGGATTCAAAAACAGGAATATTGCTACTTGCATTCACATAGTCGGCTACCATGCCTTCAGGAATTTCATCCACGAAGCGTTTCTCGCCTTCGCGTTTTGTCCAATTATAGACGACCATCCCGAAATCTATACTCGATGAACGCAAGCGTGCTTCATCAATCAGTTCTTTCATTCTATTTCTTGAAATATCAACAGAAATGCCGCGTTTTCGCACAAAGTCTTTAGCCAAAGAAAATAATACGCGCCCTGTACTCAAGTTTTCTTTTTTAGGAATAGAATCAAAAACTGTATTATAATCCATATTTTCCCACACATCGAGGCAGGTCTCATAATCGCCCTGCGCGAATGCTACACCATTTATAGCACCAATAGATGTACCAGTAAGTAGCGTCACTTGTTGCTCAATGCCTAATTCGCGTAATGCTTTCCATAAACCTATTTGATATGCTCCTCGCGCACCACCACCAGACCAAACAAGTCCGATGCGATCAGTTGCTTCTATTGTCATGTTTATTTAACAATTTGCTAAAATGCTTGTTCACTTCATAAAGGAACTTAATTTCCAATTCCTCAACATTATCATTACCTTAACGCTTTATACTTAAGTACGACATCATAAGTAATCTGACAATGAGCCGAAGCTGTTTTTGTACGGTTTAAGGCAGAAAACACAGCAATAACTGGTTATTGTGCATATTTCTAACGCAGAATCGTATAAAAAGAGACCGTCTGATTGTTAGAGTATTTATGAACTAGTACTTAAAAGTGGCGAACCATCGTTTCGTTCTATACGTCTTTAGAGAAAACTTACGCAATGAAGTGGCAAATCCTATTCTTTTTCGTAGCAACAATGGCATTCAATCTACAAGCACAAGTAGAGCCAATAGAAGAACAACTGATACAGCTTTCTGGTATGGTGCTAGATGGAACAGATGATAATCTCTATCCTGTTCCTTATACCAATATACATGTAACCGGGACAGCACGCGGTACGTATTCGGATGCGACAGGTTTCTTCTCGATTGTTATTCGTGCGACAGATACTTTAGAGTTTTCGGCGGTTGGTTATAAAACCGTTCGCTTTGGCTTACCTGAAAAATTAGAAGAAACCCGTTATTCGATTGTACAACTTATGACTCAAGATGCTATCAACCTACCCGAAACGGTCGTTTTCCCTTGGCCAAGTCGCGATCACTTAAGATTAGAATTTTTAGCAATGGACGTTACACCAGAACTCCAACGCTATGCAGCAGAGAATCTTGCAGAGGAAGCACTTCAACGTATGCGAAATGAAGTAAAGCTCGATGGCAACGAACATGCCGACTATTATTTGCGCCAACAAGCACGCGAATATTACCATATTGGGCAACGCCCACCCATGAATATCTTCAATCCTATCGCTTGGAAGCAATTTTTTGACGCTTGGAAGCGTGGAGATTTTAAGAAAAAAGGCCAATAACTAGCTCAAACGCATATTCTACTCATTGATTTTTGCAATTCGCTAGTCTTTTTACTTATTTTGCACCAACAGAGTGTATTTTTGCATTTTACACTAATAGTAGCTTACTTACTTCACCTAGTTTTTTCCCAGTAATTAATAGGCCGATTCCTGATGGAATGAATTTATCATGTCCATTAGTAAACTAAATATTGAAAACAGTATCCAAAATAATAAGTACGCCATTCCAGAATTAGCATATTGTTATACGCTATCTGATTTTTGCGAGAGCGTACTTATTATTTTGTGTTTTATAATTATTGATGAAATAGTAAATTAATCGTGATTAATTTTTATTTCAATATTGCGAATTGCTAATTCTTTTAATTAACTAAAAATCTATCAGAGCATGCGCTTTACATTTATTATTTTGTGCGTTGTTGCAATGGCTACATCTTCATGTGTGTCAAAGAAAAAATTCTTAGAATTGGAAGGTGTGCGTGACGGGCTGTTGCGTGATATAGACGAAAAGAAAAACAACATCAAGTCTCTAGAAGAAGAGAAAGAAAACTTGATGGCAACTTACGAAGAAGAAAAAACGAAGTTGAATGGAACAATCAGTGGTTTAAAGAACGATGTTTCTACTGCTGAAGCTGCTACTGCTGCTGCTGCCAAAGCAACAGAGGCTGTAGAAGCTAAAGTAACTAGCTTGAACAGTACTATTGATGGTGCATTCAGTGCTTATGAGTCTAGTGGATTGTCATTGAGAGAAGAAAATGACATCATCTACTTAGATGTAGCACCTGTATTATTCAAGAGTGGTTCTATCCGATTAGCATCAGAAGATTCTGCTGTGTTGGATTCTTTAGCGACTATGTTAGCTGCTAATCCAAATTTGGAAGTTACAGCAGAAGGACATGCTGATGATGATGGTATCCTTGGTGCTTCTTACCGCGACAATTGGGACTTGAGCTACCGTCGTGCAGACGCAGTAGTACGTCAATTGATTAAGGCTGGTGTAAGCCCTACTCAAATTGGTTCTTCTGCTCGTGGTGAGCACAGACCAATCGGTGACAACGAAACGGAAGAAGGACAGGCGCTTAACCGTCGTGTTGTATTCCGTATCGCACCAAAGATGGGTGCTATCTACAATACAGCTAAGTCTAACTAAGATTTAGATGAATAGGCTATAAGTGATTTACATTTCTTGTAGTTCTCGAAAGCCATGTTGGAAGGTCTCCAGCATGGCTTTTTATATTTTCAGAAATTTCTGAAAATAAGTTTGTTTCTTTGCAACTGTCGCTTTGCTTCTTTGTTTTGTATTTAAATTTTGAACATGGAAGCACAGAAACAAGCAGAAATAAAAAAATCTCCGTGTCTTTGTGTCCGATTATTCTTGTACATTCCCTAAAACTACACTTATTCTAAGAGCTTGTTGGGAATTTTTGCCACGGACATAAATTAAATCAAAAAAGCGATTGATAATGAACGTTTTGATTTGATTTTGTTCGTAGAAAATGCAAAAATTGTCAAAGAGCCATAGATTTGCTAAAAACCCAACGATTATGAAAATAGATGAATTATTGCATAAGGCTCTGCAACTTGAATTTTTAAGTGCAGAAGAAGGTGTTTTTCTTTTTGAGCAGGCAAGCACTACCGAGTTGATGTACGTAGGGAATAAGATGCGGCAGCATCATGTGCCGAATAAGACCGTCACTTGGATTATTGATCGTAACTCGAACACTACTAATGTTTGTATAGCAAATTGCAAATTCTGTAATTTCTATCGCCGGCCAGGACATGAAGAATCTTACATCACTACCATAGAAGAATACAAGCAAAAAATAGAAGAAACCTTCCGCTTAGGAGGCGAACAATTGCTATTGCAGGGCGGGCATCATCCCGATTTGAGTTTGGATTATTATTGTAAACTTTTCCGAGAACTAAAAGAGCTTTACCCCAATCTAAAACTACATGCCCTCGGCCCACCAGAGATAGCACATGTTGCGAAGCTCGAAAAAGCATCGCATTATGAAGTATTGAAAGCCCTAAAAGAAGCTGGTTTGGATTCTTTGCCTGGTGCTGGCGCAGAAATATTGAGTGATCGGGTACGTCGCTTGATTTCTAAAGGCAAATGTGGTGGCAAAGAATGGCTCGATGTCATGCGAGCAGCACATCAATTGCATCTCACGACCTCCGCAACCATGATGTTCGGACATATAGAAACAAACTTGGAACGGATGCAGCATTTCGTGGATTTGCGCCAAGTACAATCCGAAAAGCCTGCTGATGCAAATGGTTTTCTAGCCTTCATTCCTTGGCCCTTCCAAGATGAAGACACTATCCTGAAACGCATCAAACGCGCAAGAAATAACTGTTCGAGCGATGAATACGTCCGCATGATAGCGATGAGTAGAATTATGCTGCCGAATATTGTCAATATTCAAGCGTCTTGGCTAACTGTAGGTAAGCAAGTAGCACAAGTTTGCTTGCACTCTGGAGCGAATGATTTCGGAAGTATTATGATAGAGGAAAATGTCGTATCCGCAGCAGGTGCCAATTTCCGATTTACTGCCGATGGGATCCAGCAAGCTATTCGTGATGCGGGTTATGTGCCGCAATTGCGAAATCAGCAATATGGCTATCGAGAACTGCCTACGCATACCGAGCAGCAGGAATTGAATGAAGTGGGTTTGGTAGTGGATTAGTAGATTGGAATGACTCTACGTGATTTTATATGATAAAATCTAAGTTACTAGTCCGGTAGTTTGGCTTGCTCGTACAGGCTATCCAAGTCAACACAAAAGATATGGTAGCCGAGTCGTAACAAATCTAAAGTACAAGTTCAAAATACAAACGCTCATGCAGCTCTACGATAAAATCCAAGAAACCATCCAATACATCCGCAAGGAAACCGATTTTCAGCCCAAAACAGGAATTATACTAGGAACTGGACTAAGTGGTTTAGTAGATGAAATACAAGTGGTTTGCAGTTTGGATTATGCCACCCTACCCCACTTTCCTATATCTACAGTGCAAAGTCATAGAGGAAAACTAGTCTTTGGTTATCTTTCAGGGCAAGCTATTGTAGCAATGGCGGGGCGTTTCCACTACTACGAAGGCTACTCGATGCAGCAAGTAACCTTTCCAGTGCGCGTATTGAAGTTTCTAGGGATCCAAAACCTTTTTATTTCCAATGCAGCAGGCAGCACCAATGCTGCTATGGAGACGGGCGACTTAGTTGTTATCAAAGATCATATCAATTTGCAGCCCGAAAATCCGTTACGTGGAACGAATGATGAACGCCTTGGCCCACGCTTTCCTGACATGTTACATACCTATGATAAGGACTTACGAAAACGAGCATTAAGCATAGCGCAACAGCACGAAATACGAGTACATGAGGGCGTATATGTAGGTTTGCAAGGTCCAAATTTGGAAACTCCTGCGGAATATAATTACTTGCACACGATTGGCGGTGATGTGGTAGGAATGTCGACGGTGCCAGAAGTTTTGGTAGCTCGACACATGAATCTTCCCGTTCTCGTCGTTTCGGTAGTATCGAACAAATGTTATCCAATTGAAAATTTGACTACGACTACCGTAGAAGAAGTCATTGCTGCGGTAGAGGCTACTGCGCCAAAGCTTCAATTGGTGATAAAAAAACTATTAATGTAGTAGAGAGTAAAGCTGTTACGTTCTGATTTTTACGAAAAAACAATAAAAATAAAAATGACAATTAAAATAAAAATCTAAGTACAATATAATACACTGTAACAGAAATTTCTTTGC
>CALGLY010000606.1 GCA_937959095.1 uncultured Saprospiraceae bacterium | reverse complement strand
ATTTCTTAAAAAAACTAAGTGCGAGCAATACTAATGGAAAATAGATTTTCATGTCTTCTTATTTTGTGTGATAGAACTCTACTAAGATACGAAGAGTTCGATACTAAAGGAACTTCATCAAGAGAACAGATGTTTTATCTTCATAGGTTTTTTAAGAAATGGAAAAGATTATGACAATTCAAGACCTAAAAGACAAGGGACTCATCATCTACGAATGTATTTCGGGGAGCAAGGCCTATGGCTTGGATTTGCCGACTTCGGATACGGATATTCGAGGCGTATTTATTTTGCCGCAAGATGATATTTATGGATTGCATTATACACCACAAGTAGCGGATAAGAGTAATGATACCGTCTATTATGAACTAGGACGTTTCTTAGGTTTATTGGCTAAAAACAATCCGAATATCCTAGAGCTTTTGTCAACGCCCAAAGATAAAGTGCTTTATAAACATCCGCTTATTGAGCGCATTAAGCCTGAATTATTCTTATCGAAACGCTGCAAAGATACCTTTGGTGGCTATGCCTTCACGCAGGTAAAGAAAGCGCGCGGACTGAATAAGAAAATCGTAAATCCTGTAGATAAGGAACGAAAAACGATCCTTGAATTCTGCTATGTGCTGCATCAGCAAGGCTCTATTCCTTTGCTGAAGTGGTTAGAATTGAATGACTTCCGACAGAAAAATATTGGCTTAGTGAATGTGCCACACGCGAAGGGAATCTTTGGTATGTATTATGATTCGGATGGAAATTTAGACTACAAAGGTATTATGCGAAAAACTACTGCCAATGAAGTCCTGCTAAGTAGCATTCCGAAGCAAGAAGCAATTGTAGGTTATCTAGCCTTCAATCAAGATGGCTATACGAAGTATTGCAAGGATTACCACGATTACTGGCAATGGGTGGAAAAGCGGAACGAAAGCCGCTATCAAAACAACTTGGAACATGGCAAAAACTATGATTCTAAGAATTTGATGCACACCTTTCGCCTGCTCGATATGGCAGTTGAAATTTTGGAACAAGGCAAAATCATCGTGCAACGCCCGAATCGGGAGGAGCTTTTAGCGATTCGAAGAGGTGAATGGAAATATGATAAATTGATAGAAAAAGCAGAACAAAAAATGCAAGTGGTGGAAGCAGCTTATGCTACAAGTACGCTTCAAGAAAAGCCTGATTTGGAAGCGATTCAACAGTTATTGGTGGAGTTGCGGCATGAATTTTATAAAAAGTAAGGCAAAACGGAAGAATAAATTAGTCATTTTATACTTCCGTTTTGTCTAAAACATAGGATATTCTGAAAATATGTCATGTCTCAAAAGAGATTAAATCGCAGCTGCAAAGATAGCTAGTTGCTCTTTGAAAGCCGTTTGTAAATCCCCATCTGTAATGCCTTTTTCTGTAGAAAAATTCTGCTGAAAACTTGGCAAGGAAAAATTAGCAATAGTACTCTGATTCATGAATTTGAACTTATTCACGGCTATATCTAAAACCGTCATTCCACCGCGACCACCAGGCGAAGTTGCTAATAAAAACATGGGTTTGCTTTCCCACGTATCTTTATCTATTCTAGAAATCCAATCGAATATATTTTTGAAAGCTGTGGAATACGCGCCATTATGCTCTGCGAAAGAGATAATAATGCCATCCGCTGCTTTTAGCTGTGCTTTGAATTGGTGTGCAAGTTCAGGAATCCCCGTTTCATTTTCCTTATCAATGCTATAAATAGGCATTTCATAATCATTCAAATCGAGCAGTGTTACTTCTACATTTGTTACCTGATTTGCTGCATAATTGGCTAATTGTTTATTGATTGATTTTTTGCTATTGCTTGCTCCTAGAGCGACTATTTTTTTACTCATACTATAATCTTCCGCTATTTTTAGAAATGAAATTAGATGATAATAACATCGAAGCTTGTCTAGAAGTTTTAATAAATCGTCGGAGTTACATAGTTCGGTTTAGATTCTATTATGAGCTTATTAGTATGAATGTCCTCCTAATTTTAGTACTTTTTAAGATTCCTTCCGCATTTTTAACCACTTCATAAGACCTACTTAACGCTTCTATAAAGTATTCTCCCCCAACTGTCTACTACCTTTAGGAGTATTACATACAGTTAAAAAAAACCTATACATTATGAGACAGAACAACCTATATTTCATGCCCGTTTTTTTACTTTTCTTTTTATTTGGAACAACGGCTTTCACTTCTCAAAAAATGACAACTTCTGAAGTACAACACATCTTTCTTAATATAGAAAATCATACTCAAGAAGACTTGTTGTCCTCTATCGAAAGTAAGTTAAATTTATCTCGATTAGAATCGAAATGGGGCGTAGAGTTTCATAACTATCCTACTAGTTCAAATATTGACTATAAAATTGTCGTAATTATAAAGAGCGTATCTATGTCCACTCCTTGCGATGAAATCAAAAGCTATAAAGAGGAAAAACAAATACTTGTTCGAAATACCCAGCAAACAGTTCGCCCTAGAAGGGATACTTCATGTCACATACCTCCTAAACTAGTTACAAAAACTGTGACTGCTTGGGTAGAAGAAACTCAAAAAATCAGGCATGCCAAAATAAAAGGAACGATAGAATACTACGATGTTAGGAGTAATAAGCTTTTAAAGAGTAAACCCATCTCTTCACAGGCAAACTTTAAAAATGCATCAGCTACCTACGAAGGAGATTTCAATGCACTTAGTCTTAGAAGTCGTAAGTTGATTAGAACGCCTTTGTTTAAACCTCCTAGCGATGATGATTTAATACAGAAAGCAGCAATACAGTTTCCTTCTAAAATCAAGTCCGCAATTAAACCCTTTCTAAAGGTTCTAAAACGCAAGAAATAGAAATACCAAATACGATTCAGGCAATTGTGGGACTTCCTGCAATTGTCTCTTTTTTTGTAGTTTCCTCCCTTTCTCCACAGCAAATATCACCCAAAATAACACCTTCTTAAGAAAGTCCTTTCTTTTTTAACGCCGCCCTAAAACTGCTTAACGCTTCGTTAGTGCTTTCGCATCGAGAAGTGTCATACCTTAGCAATATCAAAACAATCTATTACAATCTACATTGAGAATTATTAAAACCCAGATGTTATGAGAAAGAATAATCTGCATTTTACGAGCCTTTTATTAGCTGTGATTTTATTTGGAATGACCGCTTGTTCTCCTCAAAAAATAATGGAACATGGTAACTACGACGATGCACTGCATCATGCCCTAAATAAGGTGCGCGGCAAGAAGAACAAAAAGCAAAAGCACGTTACCGTAATCGAAGAAGCCTTCCGCAAAGCCAATACCCGCGACATGGCAGCGATCAATCGACTAAAAAGAGAAGGTGCGCCAGAAAATTGGGTACGCATTTATGATATAGCACAGCGCATTGCTTATCGCCAGAGTAAGATAGAGCCACTATTGCCTTTGAATGATAAAGAGGGTTTTCAAGCAGGATTTACATTTGTGAAGACAGAAGTTATTTTGCGTGAAGCAAGAGAAAAAGCGGCAGCAAGTCTATATGCCAGAGCAGGAAAATTGCTAGATGAGGCTCGACTAGGTAACAAGGAAGCAGCTCGTGACGCGCATAACCTATTAGGTAGTATAGATAAATATAAGAAAGATTATCGCAACCAATATGCGATGATGAATGAAGCAACAGAATTGGGTATTGTGCATGTACTATTCAAAGTAAAAAACAATGCGCCTGTATTTTTGCCACGCGAATTTGAAAGTGAATTGCTTCGTATGAGTTTGAATGAATTGAACTCTCGCTGGAAGAAATTCTATACACGTCCTACTACTCGTCCATTCGATTATGAAGTAGTAATGAATATTACCAATATTTCGATTTCGCCAGAGCAAATCCGTGAGCGCGAATTCGAAGAAGTAAAAGAAGTAGACGATGGTTTTGAGTATGCACGCGATAAGCGAGGAAATGTACGACTTGATACGCTAGGAAATCGCATTCGAATTCCACGCACCAAATTCGTGAATGCTTGGGTGCTAGAAACATTCCAAAATAAAGCAGCTCATGTAGAAGGTCGTTTAGAATATTACCGACCAAATCGTGGTGGTTTGGTGACTTCTAAGCCGATGGCTGCCGAAGCAATATTCGAAAATCATGCGGCTACCTTCCGAGGAGATCGTCGCGCACTTAGCTCTGAAACCTGTAGAATCATTGACAACAACCCTATACCATTTCCAAGCGATGCCGCTTTGCTTTTTGATGCTGCCGAGCAATTACGTCCAGTCATCAGACGACATATCGCAGGTAGCCGCTTAGTTGGCTAAACCTTTTAGCCTTAGAAAACTGATTGATATGAACGAGGCAATTGTGGGACTTCCTGCAATTGCCTTTGTTTTTTGGATGAAATTGAACGCAGAGTAATGGTAAACAAATAAATGTACATTCTTTACTGCTTCTTTTGCCTCTATTTTTTACTTTAAAATTGGTCAAATATCTAGATATGCTCCCACTTTCAAAGCAAAAACTAGAACCAAAATAAACTATTCAAGAATGTACATTTATTAATTCGCCATTACTTTAGTTCTTCCTTTTGTGATAAAAAATGAT
>CALGLY010000605.1 GCA_937959095.1 uncultured Saprospiraceae bacterium | reverse complement strand
TCGTTTTCAGCAGCTGCTTCCACTAGGGCATTGTGCATTTCTTTGGCTTTGTCCATTTCCGAATCTGGAATGGCTTGTTTTTCAGGTTTTCCGCCATCATCCGAAAAGACATACATCGTCATGCGGAGCGCGTCTATAATTTGATTGAAGCCATTTCCCTGATTGAAGGGATATTGAACAGGAATCACATTGCTCCCAAAGCGATTTTGTGCCTGTTCGAGGGTCTCTTCAAAATTAGCTTTTTCATGGTCTACTTGATTTACTACAAAAATAGCGGGCGTGCGGAGTTGCTTGATATAATCCCACACCAATTCTGTTCCTACTTCTACCCCACTCTTCGCATTTAGTACGATGGCGGCGGTATCGGCGACTTTCATAGAAGAAGCGACTTCTCCCACAAAATCATCATAGCCAGGCGTGTCAATGATATTGATTTTGGAATCTTTCCATTTTACATTCATCAGGGTACTAAAGATAGAATTACCTCGCTCTTTTTCGATATTCGTGTGGTCGGAGGTGGTGTTTTGATCTTCCACTCTTCCTCTACGCTTCACGGCATTCGACTCAAAGAGCATTGCTTCAGATAAGGTCGTCTTGCCAGAACTAGAATGCCCTAGCAACACCACATTTCGGATGTTTTTAGTGTGATAAGTCATAGTACTGCTTTTTGTAGTTATTTAGATGTAAGTAGTGAGATACCGTTACCTTGACTTCTTAAAACTACTTATCCTTAAGAAATTGTTTGAGTTTAAGTATTTTCCTATAGAGGACTATTACTTAAATTCAAACAGCTTCTAACTACATTTGATGAAAAGTAAGAACAGCACTCCAATCAGTAGCCTATCAAAGCTAAAATTGGATGTTGATTCATAATTAAAAATTAAGTTAGGAATTAATTTCAAATTGACAAAGCATAATTAGTTTATTGTTTATTTTTTCGGAATTTTATTTTGAAAAATGTACATATTGAATAATTATAAGTAAAGTTATTGGTATAAATTGATATAAGGGCTTTCATCTGTTTAGAGCATGTTTGGATTTTTTTTCTGAAAAACTAATATTTTACGCACTTAGAAACTGTTTGAGTTCTTGGATTCAAGTAATAAATGCAGGCGGAAGATTGTCCTCCTATAGGAAATTAATTAAATTTAAATAAGTGCTTGGACATAAATAACTTCCCGATTTAGACCATTTTATTTTGTTCTTAGAGTATGTTTTCAGTTTGTAAAAAATCCAAACATGCTTTTAACTTTCCATAAAAAGAAAAATTATCCAAAATTTAATTTAAAGGGTATTACGCTATAGCTAGAAATTTCTTTTCTTCACAATATTTATTGGATGTGATAATTATTAAAGATAAATTATTGCGCCTTTCAACCGATATACCGCTAATCACATGGTGACATCAATCCGTTCTGCTTTCAATGCTGACTTCACAGATGCGAAGTATAAGGCATTATTGGAAGATATTTATCAAAAATATAACTATAAGCCCCTTTTTCGCATTGCCGAGACGCCTTTATTTGTACCAGATGACTTGAAACTAAAACTTCTTGATGCCTGCGAACGCATCATTGATGTGGTAGTACAAGCTGATTTTAAGGAACGTTCCAAGGGAGCATTACTATCGGGGCAAGTCGTACCGAATGAAACGGAACATACTACCTTCTTGCAAATGGATTTCGGAATCTGTTTGGATGAAAACGGCGAACTCACCCCACAACTCATCGAAGCACAAGGCTTTCCTTCGCTCTATTTCTATCAGCACATGGCAGCCGATATGTATCGGAAACACTTCGATATTCCAGAAGACTATTCACATTTATTCAATGGCATCAACTCCGAGGAATATATAGAAATGCTGCGCCGCGTAATCGTAGGAGATAAAAATCCTGAAAATGTAATATTGCTGGAAGTAGAGCCAGAAAAACAAGTTACCGCTATTGATTTCAAGATTTGTAGCGATTTATTAGGCATTCCATATATGTGCGTGAGCGACCTAAAATGCGTAGACAAAGACGTATTCTATGAGCGCGACGGCAAAATGATACAAGTAGAGCGCATTTTCAATCGCGTTATCTTCGATGAACTCATTAAGCGCGACGACCTGAAACGAGAATTTTACTTCACTACAAAGGAATACAATGTAGAATGGATAGGGCATCCAAATTGGTTTTTCCGTATCAGTAAACATACCCTACCCTTGCTATCGGACAATCCGTATGTACCAAGTTCTTATTTTTTGAGTGACTTGGAAGAATATCCAAAAGATTTGCACAATTATGTTTTGAAGCCTCTGTATTCCTTCTCTGGCACAGGTGTTATCATCAAACTTAATCGCTACGATTTGGAAAGCATCAAGGATCCTGAAAACTATATTTTACAGAAAAAAGTAGAATACGCCCCTATCATAGCCACACCCGATGGGCCTGCTAAGTGCGAAATCCGAATGCTCACTATATGGGAAGATGGACAAGCGCGTCCTTACATGGTCAATAATTTGGCTCGCTTGAGTAAGGGCGATATGGTAGGTGTTCGCTACAATAAAGATAAGAACTGGGTAGGTGGTAGTGTTGCCTATTTCAAAAAGTAAGACTTGAGACCGCCCTTCGGGCTGCGAGAGGCGAGACCGTCTTTGGCTTCGCCTCGACTGCGGGAACATCCTCTTCGAGGATTGAGAGACTTTTAGGACTACTAAATAGATGATTTTACTACGTAAAACCTAAAGTACAAGTGCAAGTTCAAAATTGGACTTGTAATTGATACTTACACTTGTACTTAAATAACCACAGAATTTCAGATAGAACTTATA
>CALGLY010000604.1 GCA_937959095.1 uncultured Saprospiraceae bacterium | reverse complement strand
ATACGACCGATGATGGCGATGGAGAGGACGATGACACCACAGGCGATGATAGTGGAGAGGAGGAAAACACCCCAATTATAGATTTAGAATTAAAACTAACGACCGATAATCCTGAAATTGAACAATTTGGATCAGGGAAATTTACAATGACTATCGAGAATAAAGGCTCTTCCGATGCGACAGGTGTAGTGGTTTATTTGCCCTTGCTTGGAAAAGCATCTATTCTAGGTGGAACAGATGTTACCGTCACAGAGGGTGAACTCTCCGATCCTTCTACTTGGCGATTGGATTTGGCGGCGGGTGCTAGTGCAACTTATGAGGTGCATTTGCGAAGCTTACTTTATCGCTTGCAATTATTCGCACAAGTCATACGAGCAAACCAAGAAGATATAGACTCTACGCCAGATAATGGCTACTGCTGCACCGCAGAAGAAGATGATGAAGCGGCTTTTCCTTATAGCGTGAATTATGATGATAGTCCAGATGATAACGATGACGATGATACCAATAATACAGACGATGGCGACCCAACTTCCTTATTTGATCTCACGTTGTCCGCTATCGAGTTTCCAAGTTATTTGCCGCTAGTAGAGGATATTCGCTTCGATTTGGTTGTAGAAAACATCGGGCAGGATACGGCAAGAGGCGATTTTGTGATTGGCTTCTATCTATCTGAAGATGAAGTTCTCACGGATGAAGACACCTATATTGGGCATATTCTCACAGGCGATTTAGCAGTAGGAGAGCATCCTGCTACCGCTTTAGTAAATGTGCCAGGAGACATTCCACTTGGCGGTTATCAGCTTATCATAGCTGCCGATGTAGATCGACAACTAGCAGAGCGCAATGAAGGAAACAATGTCTTTATACAAAGCGTAGAAGTGCAGCGACAAAACGGGGTAGATTTAGAATTGAGCCTAGCTATCGAAAATCCTGCAATGCCAATTTATACGAAGAATAGAGCAACAATTACGCTTACCAATGCTGGCAACGAAGCCGCTACAGGCGTGCAAGTTTCCTTTCCATTATCTACCGCACAAGTGGTGCTAGTAGGTGCACTTCGCCCGATGCATCGAGAGGAAATTTCAATAGTTATACCGGTATTTGGGATGTACAAGATATTGCCGCAGGTGAAAGTCTAACCTTAAGCCTCCAACTCTATCCGCTTGCCGAGGGCTTTATTCCTTACACACAAGTAAGTGCTTGTGAGCAAGACGATATAGATTCCACGCCCAATAATGGCGTTTGCTGCACCGCGAATGAAGACGACGAAGCAACGATTCCAGGCAACGAAGGTTTCTTGCCGAATATGCCAGAGCAAAGCACTAGAGCTATTCAATTGATGCCGAATCCCGCTTCGGAACTGCTGCGCGTTCAAGGCATATACGATGCTAGTACGCCTTATCAGATTTATGATATTTATGGCAAAGCGGTAGACTCAGGTCGTTTAGGTGATGGACGCATTCCCATTGCTAGGCTTGCAAGTGGGGTTTATTATTTGAAGCTTGCTACGAAACAAAATAATAGAAATTTACTACGCTTTGTGAAAGCAGAGTAGTGGTTTAAGATATCGCGATTTAGCCCATCTTTTCATAAGGAGTGGTTAGATCGTGTTTTTTGGGAAGGTTGTTGTCTCCTGACAGTCTTCCCTTTTTATTAAATCGTTTTTTCCTTCAAAAGACCTCACCGAAATCGTGGACGGGGCGACTACAGTTCGAATGTCATCAACTTAGAGCATATTGGGGATTTTCAGTTCATAAAAATCCCCAACATGCTCTTAAGCTTTCCTAGTCTAGCTCGAATTCTTATTCAAGCCAAACACAAGATATATCTGAGTAGTAATTTTTTTTCTAGGAATAAAAAAAGCGCAGTCTCAGCTGCGCTCCTAATGATGAAATTTTCAATCGGGTGATAAGTATAAAAATATTATGTAGATTGTTCGTAAGTAGTCGAGTTTAAATAATTTCCTGATGCTATTGGTTGCTTTTTTTGAAGGGCAAGGCAAAAATTATTAGCATCCTTTTGGCTGGTTATAATTTTTAACGCAGCCATCCAGAAAAAGCAACCAATAGTAGTGGAAAGTATTTAGACTCGACTACTTATATACCTAAGGCGTTTGAAACACCCAAAAAGTTACAACGAAGCAGTATTTATTTGTCTCCACGGGATTTGTCGGAGAACGACTTTTTTCAAAAAGACGAATTTTAATTGTCATGCAATGACAAATGCATGATACTAGAAAGATGTACAGCCAGATAAAAAGGATGCACGAAGTTTTGTTAATGACTTGTTAATGAAAGAAAGTGATTTAAATTTCCAATTTGATGCCACTTGGCACGTCAAAAAATATGACGCTACGGATTACTATCTAGCATTGAGTGGTAAGGACTTTAGTGCCGTTGATTTTGTAGGACTTTGGCACGATGAAGTCGTCTTTATAGAAGTGAAAAATTATAGCAATCGCCCTGCGGATCAACTCGCACGGACGCGTGAAAAAATATTTGGCAATCCTCCTCCGCTAGTCAAGGTCTTCGAGGAAAAAGTAGGGGAAAGTATCGAAGGGATTGATCTTATCGGGAAAGCCTTGCGGCGACGCTGGGTTACTCGAAAAAAATATCAACTCCTACAATATCTCAAACTGCGCCCCTATTTGCTGCGTGACAAACGCCTGTTTTGGATGTATATTGACCAGAAAATAAAAGCTCAACCCGAAGCTGTTCGCTTAGTACTTTGGATGGAACTGCCAGAGGAATTGGAGCAAGGACGCGATACCTTTGAGGCAGCTTTACAAGCGCAACTAAATCCTCTTTTTCGACAAATCAAAGTCGCTTCTTCGGAGCAACATCCTTTCGGCAAAAGCGTAAAAGTAAGAGTAGAATAATTTCTATTAAGAGACAAAGATTGAAAATTGGGAAAATTTTCAGTTATTTGTAATATTGGCTAAAAACATATTCAAGACATATCATTTGATTCATATACATTTCAAATATCTACTGCTAAGCGTATTGCTTTGTTGGAGTGCAAGTGCAGCCGCTCAAACGACTACGAATCCGTTTGAAATCACAGCGCGGATGCAACAAACAAGAGAACCGACCGAGGTAAATGAACCGGTCGAGGCAACCGAAGTAAATGTAGAAGCCATCGCTCCTGTAGCGGTAGAAGCAGTAGAGGAAGAGACAGAAACAGAAGAAGGAATAGCTGTGACCGAAGGCTTAGTTATTGATCTAGATAATCCGTTTGAGATGATCGCCCCTTCAGCTAAGCGAAATTCCAATACCGAAAGTAAACCAACTCCTACTGTAGCACCAGCAATCGAAAAGCCATCGCCTGTGAAAAAAGTGCAGACAACAGCTAAAGATAATGGGCCGCTATTTGGAACTATTTTGGGGCTTTCTTTGCTACTCGCTTTTCTATTTGCGGGCTTCCGTTCTTCTTTCAATAAAGCCTATCAAAATATAACGAATTCCAATATTCTAAAACAGAGTTATCGCGAAATGAGTACCATCGGGCAACTGCCACTGAATATTTGGTATGTCTTTTCTTGGATAAGTATGGGCGTGTTCGTATTCCTCTTGATGCGGCACTATGGTGCAGGCTTCACGGACAGTTATTTCGGGAATTTAGGGGCATGTATTGGTATTGTGTTTGGATTGATGCTTTTAAAGCATGCTGTTTTGTTTTTTATTGGCACTATTTTTCCAACCCAAAAAGAAGTGCAACTCTACAATTTTTTAATTGTCATTTTTGGCGTTGCACTTGGGGTTTTCCTAGTGCCTGCTAACATTTCCATCGCATATCTTCCGAAAAATATGGTATCTTATGCTATTTATATTGTATCAGGAATTATAGTATTACTCTACCTTTTACGGGCTATTCGAGGACTAATGATTAGTAATCGTCTATTTAGCTTTCATAGATTTCACTTTTTGTTGTATATTTGCGCCGTCGAAATCGCACCTGTTATCATATTATTGAAACTGGGATTTCTTTCAGCAGGAAAATAATAGTTCTTTTGAATGGCAGCAAATAATGTAGCAAAGCAAGAGCAGTATAAAATTATTAATACGGTCTTAGTCTCACAACCAAAACCGGAACGTTCCCCCTACTACGAACTCGAAAAAAAGTACGGTTTAACGATTGATTGGCGACCATTTATCCAAGTGGAAGGGTTGACCGCAAAAGAATTCCGTAAGCAACGTATTCGTCCCGATGAATACACGGCTATCATTTTTACGAGTAAAAACGCCATTGAGCATTTCTTCCGAATCTGTGAAGATATGCGAATCACCATGTCGCAGGATACAAAGTATTTTTGCCTATCGGAGGCGATAGCCAATTATTTACAAAAGTTTATTGTGTATAGAAAGCGCAAGGTTTTTGTAGGTAAGCGTACCGTGGATGATCTCGCTAATGCCTTCACGAAGCACAAGGAGAAGGAAAAATTCTTACTTCCTTGTTCCAATTTAGGTAGCAAGGCGGTATCTCGTTATTTAGATAAAAATGATCTAAATTGGAAAGATGCTTTGATGTATCGCACGGTAAGTAGTGATTTGTCGGATTTGAGTTCTGTGACTTACGATGTATTGGTTTTCTTTTCGCCGCTTGGTGTAATTTCTTTAGTAGAGAATTTTCCAGAATTTGAGCAAAATGAAACCCGTATTGCTGTATTCGGAAACATGACCGACAAAGCAGTACAAGAAAAAGGTCTGACGGTGAATATCAAAGCACCTGCTCCTCAAGCTCCTTCTATGACGATGGCTTTGGATCAATATCTAAAAAAATCGAATAAGGATAATTAGAGAAAATTAGAATTGAGCATTCAATTCATCAAGAATAAATAGACACCTAAAACCCTGACAACTTTTCTTTGTTGTTGGGGTTTTCTTATTGTAAGAAGATGTGAAATTCTATTTGTCTATAAATCAATCGCTCAAATTCTCAACTCATCCAATATGCAAGCATTCATCCAAGGATTACAGACCGCCTTGCAGGGCGAACTTCCAGGTTATTCCGCCCAGTTGAAAATGTCTCATAGTTTTCGGAATATGTTTCCGCAATATGTCCAAGAATCTAAAGATGCGAGTGTCTTGATTTTGTTTTATGCAAAAAATGAAGCTTGGCATATTCCACTCATTCAGCGTCCTTCTAGCAATCCAAATGATCCGCACAGCGGGCAAATTGCCTTTCCAGGTGGTCGCTATGAAGAAGAAGATGGGACCTTTCAGCAAGCCGCCCTACGCGAAGCACAAGAAGAAGTTGGCATCAAGCCCAAGGACGTGCAAATACTCGGTAAAATAACGCCCTTGTATATTCCTGTAAGTGGTTATTTAGTGCATCCTTTTGTAGGTTACCTTGATTATGAACCGACCTTTGTACTACAAGAAGAAGAGGTGCATAGCGTGATAGAAGCTCCATTGGCGAATTTTCAGGATGAAACTAATTTGCACCAAAAAGATATGGAATTCAGCGGAGGTAGAAGCCTGAAAGGGGTAGATTATTTTGATATTGAAGGGAAAGTAGTGTGGGGCGCAACTGCTATGATGATGAATGAAGTACTCGAACTGCTGAAGCAACCGACAATTGCAATTTAATCCATTACTATAATCCAAAACCTATGGAACGCAATGACCAATTTTTAGTAGAAGAATACAAAAACGCAAATGCTCTCACTTTTCATATTGATAAAATCAGAAACCAACAAGTAAGTTTTTTTCTGACTTTTCTAGGTATTGCTATCGGTGGTGTCATTACCTATTACAAAGGCGATTTCAAAGCATTACTGGGTTTCAATTCTAATTATTTTGTGGGCGTATTACTTTTTATTGCTTGGTTGCTCGGTTTGGTACTCGTAGGGAATTTAGGTCGCTTGCGGCGCATACAGATTGAGCAATATGGCATCATCAATAATATTCGAGAACATTTCTATGAAAAAGAATATAGTTACTGGAATATCATTCAGCTTTCCGAAAAAACTTTGCCTGTTCCTAATCGAAAATCGGGAACTTATTTATGGGTTTCTTCTTTGCTTTTACTCAATTCTATTTTGTTCCCTTTAGCGACTTCTTTTTTGAGTTTGCCTTCCCTCTATCCGAAGTTGGTTGTTCCGGTTATCTTATTTACTTATGGCGCAAGTTTTTTCTTGATGGATCGAATTTATTTTCACTATGCTCTTCCTCCGAAACAACGGAACTATTCAGATGAAAATAAGCCATTTGAAAATAAGTGAATTTTATTATAGCGCATTAAACCAATAAATCCCCTAATGCTCTATTCAGGCTTTCAAATTTAAAGACAAAACCTGTGTTAGTGGTGCGTTCAGGTAGCACTTTTGTACTTGTGAGTACCACATCTGCCATTTCACCCATTGCTAAGCGTAGTCCAAAGACAGGCGCGGGAAGCAGCAAAGGACGATTCAATACTTGCCCTAATACTCTTGCAAAATCCTTATTTCGTTCAGGAGTAGGAGCAGTTCCATTGTAGAACCCTTGCATTGCCTCATTTTCGATAGCTTCTATAAAAAGGCGACAAATATCTTCGATATGCACCCACGAATACCATTGTTTTCCAGCACCGAAATAGGTGTTTGCACCGAGTTTAGCAGGTGTTACCATCTTTGGCAATGCGCCGCCCTCCATCGAAAGCACCAAGCCAACTCGAATACCTACGGTGCGTATTCCTGTTTCTGCGACTTCTTCTATAGCGGCTTCCCATGCCTTCACACATTCTGCTAAAAAGCCACTTGAGCCAGCCACAGAAGCTTCGCTTAATATCTCCTCCCCGCGCTCGCCATAGTACCCAATAGCGGAAGCTGAAATATAGGCTTTCAAATCGGGGCGGTGCTGTTGAATACTTTTTTTCAATAAACGCGCCGAATCTACCCGACTATTTATGAGTGCGGTTTTGCGAGTGGCAGTCCATCGTGCATCTGCAATACCTGCGCCTGCCAGATTGATAATATAATCTGCGGACTGAATCGCGCTTTCATCGATAGTACCTTGCTTTAAGTCCCAAGCATAAGCTGGAAAAGCAGCCTCCTTATTTTCGGTGCGACTAAGATGTGCTACTGTATAACCTCGCTCCTGAAGCATTCGACTTAAGTATTGCCCAATCATGCCTGTTCCGCCTGCAATTAGAACCTGTGCCATATTTTTTTGTACTTTTGATTGTTGTTTTAAGTACTAGGTCATAAGTAATCTGACAATCAGACGGAGACTATTTTAAGCCGAGGCAAGGCGAAAAACACAGGCATAACTAGTTATTGCGAGTATTTTCAACGAAGCATCGACTTAGGCAAAATAAAATAATAAATTAGCCATTTGATGCTGCCATTTGTCCTTCTAAGAATACTTTGAAAAGCCTTATATAGCTAGCTATGTGCGGTTTTAAAAGCATTCTTAGAAGAAAAAATAACTAGCCTAAAATGACCAATTTATTAATTTATTTTGCCTTAAAAGAGTCCGTCTGATTGGTGGAGTACTTATGACCTAGTACTTAACATGATTTAAGTATAAGGGTTCATTAATTTTGAACGTTATTGAATAGAGTTGTTCAGAAATAAGAATTGTGTATATGAAAGTTAGATTTTTGTGCTAGATAAAGCTCTTTTTCGAGTGTATAGCCGTAGCTATGGGCGAGAAAAAAGCTGAAATATAGTGCAAAAAGATATTTTCATATACCAACTTGTTATTTTTGAACAACTCTAATAGACAGAATTTTTTAAGATACTATCAATCCTAAGTCTAATCCGCTTAGAAGCTCACTAAAACATATTATCAGAAATGAAAAAATCCTTTATCCTTGTATTGATAGGCGCAATGCTGCTATCATTACTGTGCTGCAGAACTGATTCTAAAACAGATACTGATTCTGAACCTACTATAAAATTCAAACGGACTACGAATGATGTAATTGTCACTATAATAGCAGATGCCGACAAGCTGAACCCGCTTCTTGCGACTAGCGGCTATGCTAATAGCGTGCATGATTATCTTTTTCAATTTTTAGAATACCTCCATCCTGAAACAGGGGCATTAGTTCCACAACTTGTGAAAACAAAGCCAGTGATAGAAGATAGAATAGTGGATGGAAAAGAACAGGGAGTAGCCTTTACATTTGAGTTACTCGAAAATGCTACTTGGCCAAATGGTACGCCTGTTCTTGCAGAAGATTTTGTTTTTACATTAAAAGCCTTATTCAATCCTAAAGTTCCTGCCGAACAATATCGAGGTTTTTTAAGCAGTGTTGAATCTGTAGAAGTTGATGCCGAAAATCCAAGGCGATTTACGGTCAATACGCGAGAAAAATATTTCTTGAATGAAGCTAGTATTACTGCTGGTGTGCCTGTGATGCCGCGCTACCATTATGATCCGAAGGGTTTGATGAAAGATTTTGATTTAAATGATTTATTAGACCCAAAAAAAGCAGCAAGTTTAGCCAAAAAGGATGCCCGTCTTCAAGAATTTGCAGATTTCTTTACTACGGCTGATCTTAGCCAAAATCCAGTAGGTAGTGGTGCTTATGAACTAGAAGAATGGGAAACAGGACAACGAATTGTACTAAAGAGAAAAGAAAATTGGTGGGGAAAAAAATATGAAGGAACATCTCCTTTTTACAATGCAAAGGTAGAAGCTATTACCTATAAAATCATTCCTGACAATACTGCTGCAACCACTGCACTGAAAGCAGAAGAAGTAGATGTGAAAGCCTCTATAGATCCTGTGAATTTTGGAGAATTAAAAAATAGCGTATTCGCTAAAGAACGGTATAACCTTTATCAAATGCCGAATTTGGTTTATTATTTTATGTATCTGAATAATAAAGATATTCGACTGAAGGATAAGCGAGTACGGCAAGCAATCGCGCATGTGGTGCATGTAGATGAAATAATAGAGACAATTTATGAAGGTTCGCAGCGCGTGAATGGGCCAGCACACCCCACGCGATCTTATTATCGGAAGGATTTGCCGAATATTCCTTTTAATATAGAAAAAGCGAAACAACTATTGGCGGATGCTGGCTGGACAGATACGAACGACAACGGAATTGCAGATAAAGAAATAGATGGCGAATTAGTAGAAATGGACTTGGAATTACTCATTGCGGCAGGTCGCCAAACCAATGAAGATTTAGCAGCTATTTTCTCGAAAGAATCTATAAAAGCAGGGATAAAAATAACGCCTATAGCAAAGGATAGCAAACTGTTGTTTGGAGAAGTAAAAGCAAGAAATTATCAGATTTCGATAGCAGGTGCTAGAAATGCGCCTATCGCATGGGATCCCAAACAACGTTTTCATTCGGAGAGTGATGCTCCCGGAGGGTTCAATTATATGGGCTTTCGCAATGAAACTGCGGATAATTTGATAGATGAAATACGAGTGACCCTTGACGAGGGCAAGCGAAACAAACTCTATCGAGAATTGCTTGACTTAATCTATGAAGAACAGCCTATGATTTTTATGTTCACAACGACGAATAATATGGCTATTCACAAACGCTTTGAGACTGAACCTTCGGGACTTCGGCCTGGCTTTTTTCCGAACTCCTTTGTGCTGAAGAAGAAAGAAATGGAAAATTAGGTTTGCACTTTTATAGTGTAAATTTATTCATTCTTCATTCCTTATCCTTATACCAATCTACTACTATTTTTAAGTATGGATTGGTATAAAACTTATAGGTTTTTGAATCTTTTTTGGGTAGCTAGGCACGGAAGGGCAGAGGTATATCGTATTTTTTAAAATATTTCTCTGCGCCTCCGCGCCTTTGCGTTCAAAGAGAACAGGCATGATAAGAAATAATCAAAATTAAACGAATCAACTAAAACAATGGCGCACGTTCTACAATCCTTATTTGAAGAAATAAAACCCCTCCAAAAACGCATCAAACGACCTGCAAAAGATGAATTTTTAGCCTTGGCTGAAAAGCGACTCGGGCAGTGGGGCTTTGAGACGCAACGACTGGAACGAAAAGGAAAGATTTTCCATAGCGTCAATCTAGAAACCACCAATACCGAGCAACCTGAATATGTCATCATGGCGCATTATGATACGCCTACGATGCTGCCCTTCTGGATAGAGCCACTCGTGCGCGTCATAGGGCATACACGACCGCTTATGTTATCTTTGGCAATGGTAGTTATAATATTGTTCTTTAGTATCTTACCAGGCTTCCTGATGGGCTTAATCGCCTTTTTACTCATTGCTTCCTTTGTCTTATTTTTCATTCCCAATCCAAAAAATTATAATGACAATACAAGCGGTGTGCTTGGCTTGCTGTATCTCGCTAAGCGTATCAGCTCCAATAAGGAACTACTTGGTAAAGTGAAATTGGTGCTAGTAGACAATGAGGAGATGATTCTATCGGGTTCTTCGCACCTACGCGAAGATTGGGAAGCTATGAATGTAGATTTTAAAGCGAGTAAGATTATTTCGCTCGATTGTATCGGTTGGGGCGATGTGCCTGTGATCGTACATAATGGCTATTCACCGTTGGCCGAGGAGCTAAACGATATTTTTCAAGCAAAAGATGAAAACGCACAAGTCGTAAACATGGGGGGCTTGCCACTCAATGATAATTACAACTTCCGAGATGCAGGAGCGGTGCTAGTTACTTTTATGAATCCTACTAGCTTGTGGAAAGGAGGCTACTATATCAAAAATATTCATTCGCCTTTAGATAATAAAATGGATTTGCCTAAAATTGATTGGGTGACAGATCGAGTGATGGAATATCTAGTGCATTAATCCATAAATAACTTTCAACAATTTATCGGCTTAATTTTTTCGATATTCTTCGTTGCTCATCAGTTACAGAACTGAGCTATGCGCCTTCTTCGCGCCTTGAACATCACAAAAATAAGCACCCTAAATTGTTGAAAGTTATTTATGGATTAATGCTAGTACACTGTAACAGAAATTTCTTTGCATTTATGACTGCTTCTTTTTCCAGTTTTCTTCGTTACAAAATCGGGCTTCATAACCAGTTATGTTCCCAATTTTGTGCCTGCTTGTAGCAGACAAGCCTCGAATACTAAAAA
>CALGLY010000603.1 GCA_937959095.1 uncultured Saprospiraceae bacterium | reverse complement strand
TAGGAGCATCGGGAGTAGAATTAGATGCTGTATATCTTGAAAATTGCTGCGAAGCTCCTGATCCAGTTATAAGCGGCGATGCCGAAGTATGCACAGGAAAGCAAGTAGGCTACGAAGTAGATGCAATCACCAATGCAGTGCCAGGTGTTAGTTATACTTGGACGGTGAGCAGCAATGGAACTATAGTAGATGGTGGCGGTGCTAATGATGACTTTGTAGAAGTAACATGGTCAGGAGATGGCACGGTGAGCGTAAGTGCAACGAATCCTTCTTATGGAGGATGTTCAGGCACAGATACGCAATCCGTTACAGTGAATGCAGTACCAAGTGTAGATGCAGGAACGTATATATCACAATTTACATCGAGTGCCCCAATCGCTTTAAATGGATTACCTTCGGGTGGTGTTTGGACGGGTGATGGCGTTGTTATTAATGATGACGGTTCAGCAAGTTTCGACCCAAGTGAAGCGGGGGCGGGTAGTATCGTTTTGACATACACCTATACCACTGCCGATGGTTGTTTTAGTTCGGATACAGCAACAATACTAGTTACAGATATAGACGATATAGACCCTATTTATTTGGGTTGTGGCGATGATTTTTATGATACAGGTGGACCTGATCGTCGCTATACGGATGAACCTACAGTTACTATCATTTGTCCAGATAATGCAGGACAAGTAGTTACTGTAGATTTCCAGAGCATGGATATAGCTTGGGATGATATGCTGAAAGTATATGATGGCGATTCCGTAAATGCTCCGCAGATAGACCCTGGCTCTGGTATGGGACAAGGCGTAGATGCAGCTCCAAATCAAGGAATTATAACAGCTTCTTGTACTAATATGAGTGGCTGTCTGACTTTTGTATTCTGTGTAGATGATAGAGGTTTTGGTGCAGGTTGGCATGCGTTGATAGAGTGCGACGACCGAGAAGATACAGATTTCGATTGCGAGGACTTGAGCAATATGTATAAGGCTGCCGATTGTGGCGAAGAGACCGTAACACTAGATATTCCAGTTCCTTATCATCAAATTTGTGGTGTAGTGCGCGATGTGCGTGTGACAGCAAGTTGTTCGGACTATGTGGATGGATTACCAGCAGATGGAACGATATTAGGAGATGGCGAAGGGGAGCTTACACTTACTTTTCCATTGGGTATTCATAGCTTAACATTCAGCAGTACACTTATAGATGGCGATGATTTTGAATGTACAATTCAAGTACGTATCACAGCATCTCATCTTACTTGTAAGCAAGACCCTGTTATCACAACATGGGATCATTGCTATGCTTACATCACCCCCGATGAAATTCTAAATGACGATTGCATCTACGATAGCGATGGTATGACTTATGAAGTCGAAATCGAAGGCGTAGATATTACAGAATATACAGAAGAAGGCTATCCACTAGTAGATATTACGAATGTGGATTGTGGCTCTACTTATAAGGTAATTGTAACGAGAAGCTATGTGCTAGATTGGAACTGCACAGGTGACACAGATGATGACCAACCACTAGTAGATGAGTGCGAAACCTTCATCCGAATAGAAGATCATGTAACACCAATTATAGAAAATGGCCCTGAAATAGTAGAAATACCTTGCTATGATGATCCAGGAGAACACGCCATTTTTGCAATTGGAGATAGTGGCGGACAGGTACAAGGCTCTCTTTCGGGTGGCATCTACTTGATTCCAGGCATAGATGATATTGAAGTAATTGATAATTGTGAATACGACCTTACTATTGGCGATTGGGAATATGAAGTAGCAGACTGTACCACAGCACCGCTTGATACAGATGCTCCTGTATTCCACTATTATCAGCGAAAAATAGTAGTGGTAGATCAGTGTGGCAATCGACACAGCTATAAGCAGCGTGTGGCAATTGTGCAACCTCCTGTCTATCCTCCAATAGAAACATATGTAGCAGACTGTACAGATGATTTAGATCATCTTAGCCTAGTGCAAGCTTGGTATGAGTGGGTAGCAGAAGGACGACCGGAGGATGATCCACGCCAACAGTATGCAGTCTATGTACCAAATTTTGATCCAACACCAAATTTAGATGGCACTACCGATGCTTCAGGAGATGAAGTACCAGTAGCACCAAATGATGCGTTAAATGACTATCCGAATTGTGGCTATAATGTCACTTTTGAAGATACCGAAAATGAGGTAGGTTGTGCAGGTAGTCGCGAAGTATGGCGCAATTGGGAGGTATTCAATTGGTGTCAAAATGGTAACGAAACAATGGCACACCACCACCAACTTATCAATATCGGTGATGGTTATCCACCTTCTTTTGTAGGCGAGCCAATGTTCGTATTTACACCTTATGAAAATAGTAGCGACTGTAAAGGCGAAATCACCTTCTGGCATCCGAATGTAGAAGATGCTTGTGGTGGCAATGTCTTCGCTACGATTATTTATGAGGGCGTTGAAAAATCATTTGTAGGTGGTCCAGTTACCTTCCATAATATTATGGCAGGCACAACGATTACGGTTACCTTCACAGCGACAGATGAGTGCGAAGATGAAGCTACTATGGATTTCGATGTAGAAATTACAGGTTCAGGCGCGCCAACTATCGTTTGTCCAGG
>CALGLY010000602.1 GCA_937959095.1 uncultured Saprospiraceae bacterium | reverse complement strand
CATAAAATTGAACAATGCAACCTGGGCAGTAGCCATCTTTGCCTGTTGCCTGTACGTTAAAATCAAAGGATAGTGTTACTTCCTCTCCAGCTAGTACGACGGCATCTTTCTCATTGCTCCCATTTATTGAAATGTTTTCATAGGTCACCAGACGTTCCTCCCAATTAATGGACACTTGATTATTACTTTCGGAGGTGTAATCTTCTTTAACATTGGTAAAGGAGGCTGACAATTGATAAGTGCAAATCATCAGCAACAAATTAACTAGAAATAATTTCGTTTTCATTTTTTTGTATTTCAATTTTTAAATGTTCTTCGATTCAGTTGCGAATCGTTTCCCATTAATTGCAACAAATTGAAAAGGTGACCCTTTGGAGAGAAAAAAGTGATGAACGAGCGATATAGCGCGTTTGATTGGGCGGCATTTGTATTGTTGGAATAAATTCAAAAACTATAAAAGCTGTTAGAATTTAAGTCTATTCTAACAGCTTTTTATAGAACATAAGAACTTGTTTGGAAGGCTACTCGCCTAAAGTTGCTTGAAATGGTCATAAAAAATCATCAATCATACATCTGTTCGATTTATCTTACGAAGATTATGCAGGTTTATAGGCTCTTTGACAATTTTTGCAAATTTCCATAGCATCGTACTTTAGGGCGGTGAATTAGAATAAAAAACGAAACTGGACTTTAGTCCACAACGGCTTCGTTGCTGGGGACTAAAGTCCAAGTTTTTTTGTTTGCATGATAACACCACCCTAAATGACGGTGCAAGAGAAATCTACTTTTTGCAAAAATTATCAAATAACTTCTTAGACAGGTAGCTGTCCAAATATGCTCTAAGTGCTGTATTTAATTAGATAACCTCACCGCAGGAATAGTAATAGAAGTATTAAATTCTACTTCACGGGTAGTTATTCTTACTCTATGGTCAAAACCAGTATCTAAGGATATGCGTCTAGCTCTGGCCAGTGTAGCTTTTATTTTAATATTGACACCTGCTGATATTACATTTTTATCAATATCCCAGAGTCCATGACAAAGAATAGGGAAATTTGCCTTTGCTCTATCGGGTAATTCTCCCACTCCTGCTCTAAGTTTTAACAAGTGTGTATGTGTAGGATCTCTCAATATAACAAGGTCTCTAAGTTCTTCTAGTACTCCAGCTTCGGGGCTAAAAGCCAAATAATACCTAGTATGTAACTTCCCCGTACTTCTTTCAGTCTCGTCAATTGCTCGAAAGTCTGTAGAATTAACGGTTACTGTATTTGTTTCACTGATATTTGCAGTAGGTGGCTCCCCATTTAAAGGTATATCCAAAGCGATAGTATGTGAAGTGGATTCACTACCATCAATTGGGCTAGTAGGAGGTCCATTTTTTTCAAGGCTTAGTAGTCTGTTTTCTCCTAAAACTTCTGCTTCCATCTCTACGGTTACATCATATAAAAACCAACCTCTATCCTCATCATTGTCAGCAGTTAAACCACCTACTTCTGGATTTATTGTTGTATAGGAATCTCCTAAAGAGACGTAAATTTTTCTTTTTCCGTTATTATCATTATAGATCATATAATCTGCAGATAAATTTAAACTACAACTATTCCCATCTGGTGTGTCGATGGTTTGATTGCTAGTATGCGTTCCGCTTACCATATCCACCCGTTGTTCTGCTTCTTCCACCCCCACAAAGAAGTCTGCTTCCTCTTCTGTTTGATCTCCCCACACTAATCGATAAGTATAGTCACTCTTTACGATTAGTTTACAGTCTCTGAAAGTTCCTTCATAAATATTTTTAGAATAAGAGGATTGTCTCAATGTCATATTTAAAAGCCCTCCCATGCCTATTTGTTGCTCTACTCGAAGCATTTTCTTACCATGATCATAAAAGTATTCGAGCTTATACCAAGGCACAATATGCCCTTCTTTAAGTGGTCGCCAATCTAAGTGGTATTTCATGTCCTCTGTAGCAAGTATGATTTCTGGTGAATTATCAATAGGAGGCGTATTTATTTCTTCCTCCTCCACTTCAATTTCATCTTCTGTTATGGTTTCAGCATTTTCTACCAGAATCGTCGCGATAGCATTATTCGAATTATTAGCATGCCGACTTGGTGAAGGCTCGCACTTATACTTAAGCGAGACCGCTTGTGTGATATAGTAGGTACCAGCTTCGGTAGGCGCATCGAATGTTATTGTTTTTTGCCCTACTTTTTTTGCAAACGAAGGAGTCCAAAATGTTTGATTGGTAAGACACTCCGAGAACTCATCTTTTAGCCCTGCATAAAATTGAATTTTGCAACCTGGACAATAGCCATTTTTGCCAGTTGATTGTACCTCAAAATCAAAAGATAAGGAAACTGCTTGCCCCGCTGATACAGTAGCATCTTTCCTACCATTTCCATTTATCGAAATGTTTTTATAGATCACTAGTCGTTCCTTCCAATTAATAGATACTTGATTAGGTAGTTCGACTCGAATAGTAGCAATCGCATTTTCTGGTGTATTTGAATGTCGGCTTGGTTGAATTTGGCAACTATGCTTAAGCGAAATCGCTTGCGTGATATAGTAGGTGCCAGCTTCTGTAGGTGCATCGAATGTTATTGTTTTTTGCCCTTCCCTTTTCTCAAACGAAGGAGTTTGAAATACATTACTCATAAGACACTCGGAGAACTCATCTTTGAGTCCAGCATAAAATTGAATAATACAACCTGGGCAATAGCCATTTTTGCCCGTTGATTGTACATCAAAGTCAAAGGATAGAGTAACTTGCTGTCCAGGTAGTACGACGGCATCGTTCTTATTGCTCCCATTTATTGAAATGTTTTTATAGGTCACTAGTCGCTCCTTCCAATTAATGGATACTTGATTATTGTTTTCAGAAGTATAGCCTTCTTTATTGTTAGTAAAAGACGCTGATAATTGATAACTACAGATAATAAGTAGTAGACTAACTAGAAATAATTTCGTTTTCATTTTTTTTGAATTTTTCATTGTTGAATGTTCTTCGATTCTGCTACGAACCGTTTCCCATTAATTGCAACAAATTGGAAAGGTGACCCATTGGGAGGAAAAATTATAGTTAGGAAAAAACGACATATGCACGAAAGGAAATTCGAGAAGATAGGCATAAGGCAATGTAGAAGTAAAGAGGTTTTACTAAATATTTCTTTAGTACGCAGCTATTCAAAATCTTTTTCGTTGTAGAATAAGAAAGTCTAGAAAAACATACTTTTTGTCAATTACACAGGAGTGATTAACAAAAAAACATTTATACCTTTCTCCCTATCTTTACAAAAAGCTTAACTACCGATGTACACGAAATCACTCATTTACACCCTCTTAGTGGCCGCCGCTTGTTTGCTACTATTTTGCACCAAAAACCTTCCAACGCAAGAAATTACTTCCTATCGCAACTTAGCAGAAGGCGTGCAGTATGTCGGTATGAAGCAATGCCGTGCTTGCCATCAAGATATTCACAGCACTTTTATACATACAGGCATGGGGCGTTCTTTTGATGTGGCGAGTGAAGAAAAATCGAATGCTCGTTTTGATAAACACGCTCTGGTTTACGACACGGCTTCCAACCTCTATTACTACCCGTTTTTCGAAGATAGTATATTGTATATCAAAGAATTTAGGCTAGAAAATGGCGATACGGTGCATCAGCGTTTGGAGCAGGTCGATTACATTGTAGGTTCGGGGCAGCATACCAATTCGCATATTTTGGATAATAACGGTTACATTTATCAAGCGCCGATTACCTACTATACGCAGGAAGAACGCTGGGATATGGCACCGGGTTTTCGAGGCGATAATATCCGTTTTGATCGGTGGTTATCTGCAGAGTGTATCACTTGTCACAATCATCTTCCAAAGCCAATAGAAGGCGCGATGCACAAATACGAATCCATGCCGCAGGGTATTGAGTGCGAGCGTTGTCATGGGCCAGGCGGCGTGCATCTGCGCGAAAAACTAGCGGGGAATATCGTGGATACCGCGAAATTTATTGATTACAGCATCGTGAATCCAAAAGACCTATCACGCGATTTGCAGATGGATTTATGCCAGCGATGCCATCTACAAGGCATTGCGGTACTGAATGAAGGCAAAACCTTCTTCGACTTCAAACCGGGGATGCCTTTGAATGAGGTAATGAATGTTTTTCTACCCCGCTACACCAATTCGCATGAAAAATTCATCATGGCTTCTCAAGCAGATCGACTGCGCTTGAGTGCGTGTTTTCAGCAGTCCGATATGACTTGTATCACTTGCCACAATCCGCATTTTAGTATAGAGACAACGGATAAAAAGCAGTACAATAATGCTTGTATTAACTGTCATGGTGGCAAAGAAAAAATAGCTTGCACGGCTTCCCTAAGCAACCGTCAAGCCGAAAAGGACAATTGCAGCGGCTGTCATTTGCCACGTGCGGGGAGCATTGATATTCCACACATCAATATCACGGATCATTACATTAGTCGGAATAATATCAAAGGAAAAAAGAAAGAAGAAACACAAGAAGCCGCCGCTTTTTTAGGCTTACAAATTCTGACTAAAACGTCGGCTGCGCCCTTGGAAATGGCACAAGGCTATTTGGCACTCTACGATAAGTACTTGCCTGCGAAAATGGTGTTAGATTCTGCCTATCACTATTTGAATTTAGGAAAAGAGAATTCCAATATCTATTTCAAAACGCTTATTCATTATTATTTCAATCGGCAAAATTACGCGGATATTATTGCGAATATAAAGGAAGCTACTCCTATCACAGATGCTTGGACGGCTTATCGTGTAGGGGAGACTTTTTATAAAACAGGTGATTTTCAAAATGCTTTAAACTATTATCAAATCGCTACGGAAGCAATGCCTTATCATCTCGAATTTCAAGAGAAATTGGGAACGACTTATATTCAATTGCAACAAATCCCAGAAGCTATAAAAACCTTGGAATGGGTACTGCAAGAGGATGATAAACGCGCTGTAGCTTGGTGCAATCTTGGGTATGCTTATTTATTACAACAGCAAATTGCAAAAGCAGAAAACTACTATGATAAAGCTATTGCGCTAAACCCTGACTATGAACAAGCCTTGCTCAATAAAGCGGCTCTATATCTGCTTACAAGAGAAACCGAAGCTGCCAAAGCACTCATCGAGCGTGTTTTGAAAATTAATCCGAATAACGCACAGGCGACTATGATTTTGAGGCAATTGGGTTAATACTCAAAA